>JAFLJW010000200.1 GCA_022712815.1 Pseudodesulfovibrio sp.
AGTTCCAGCGGGTTGGCATCGTCCACGATGATCGTACCGGGGTCGGAAATTTTCTCCAGTTCGGCGTAATCTTCCTTGGTTCCGGTCTGCGAGCCGACCATGACGACCTTCATGCCAAGATGCCTGAACGCCTTGAGCAGGGAAAACGCCTTGAAGGAACCGCCAACGTACATGGCAACCTTTTTGCCTTCGAGGTCCTTCCGGTAGCGGACGATCTCCGGCATCAGATTTTCCAGTTCCTCGCGGACGAGGTCCTGGGTGCGTTCAACAATACCGGGGTCCTTGTCCTTGAAGAAATCAGCCACCTGATAGAGCGAATCGGCCATGTCCTCAATGCCGAGATAGGAAACGCGCAAATATGGAATGCCGTATTCCTCTTCCATCATCTTGGCGAGATCAAGGGTCGCACCGGAACATTGCACCAGATTGAGCGCCGCACCGTGGCAGCGGCTGATATCGGCCACCCGGCCATCACCGGTAACATTGGCAACGACCTCAACGCCCATGCGTTTGAAGTAGTCGCGGATGATCCAGATTTCCCCGGCCAGATTGAAATCGCCAAAGATATTGAGAGACAAGGGTGAGATACCAGTGGTGTCGCCAGTGCCGATGAGCTTGAACATCGCCTCGCACGCGGCCAGATATCCCTCGCGCTTGCTCCCCTTGAATCCTTCGGACTGGACCGGCAGGACCGGGATGCCCTTTTTCTCGCTCATGGCGCGGCACACGGCCTCAAGATCGTCGCCGATCAGCCCCACGATACAGGTGGAATAGACAAACGCGGCCTTGGGCGAATGACGATCTATGAGTTCGTCCAGAGCATTTTCGAGTTTTTTCTCGCCACCGAAGATGACATCTATTTCCTGTAGATCAGTGGAAAAAGAGAGCCGGTGCAACTCCGGGCCGCTGCTCAGCGCACCACGAATATCCCATGTATAGACCGCGCAGCCGATGGGTCCATGGACCAGATGCAGGGCATCGGCTATGGGGTACAGGACCACGCGAGAGCCGCAAAACACGCAGGCCCTCTGGCTGACCGCGCCAGCCAGTGATTCGCGATTGCAGGCGATGTCGATCTCGCCCTCACCGGTTCGGTGAATCTGGGCCTTTCTTTCATCCAATATGGCTGTGGTCATGACTTCCCCTTATAATTCAAGCCGGTTTCCAAGACAGAGCGGTGAGGCTATGCCGCGAGGTATTCGGCGCAGGCCTCGCCATCTTCCAGTCCATCCAGAATCGCATCAATGATCTCTTCGGAATTCACGCCCTTGAACCACCAGTTTTCCGGCTGAACGACCAGAATCGGGCCGGACTCACATTGCTTGAGACAGGTTGTCGCCACGACCAGGGCATCAAGACCGCGATCAATTATTTCCTCTTCGATGTATTGCATGAAACCCTCGGTCTGCTTGTGACAGAGCCCTTTGGGGTCGCCCTTGGCGCGGAAACTTTGACAACAGATGATCATTCTTTCTGGGATAGCCATTTCTCATTCTCCTTTATGTCCGGTTACAAGGCTTCTTGCCTTTCTTGCCGCCGCCGTAGAGCACGTCCACGGTCCCACCGATTTCACCATCGGTAATCAGGACAGACACGCCCCGGCGACTCAAAATTTGTTTTGGATTCTCACCTGCGCTGGCTGCCAGAAGGACAAAACAGTCCTTCAGCATGTCGGCCAGTTGCTCCCATCTGTCAGAACCGCTGCCTGGCTCCGGGGCGTTACGGGTTTCGAGCAGGCAGGCAAGCCCGTCCTCGCGTGGTCCGTAGATGAGAATCTTGCTCGCATGGCCAAGATGAAGGTCAACGTCCATTCCGCTCTCACTGACAACAGCCACATTGGGCCGTTCCAGGCTCGGCTTGGGCAGTACGGCAACCGGGACCGCGTTCTTTTCGGGCTTGCTCAGGCCGACGATATCCTCACCACATTCGTCCCATGCGGGCATCAGGTTCATGTGCCGGGACGCACGGTCACGAACTGTCGAAAGGAGTTCCATACCGGACTCGGCAGGATGGTCTCCGGCTTCATCAGCGGGAAGGTAGGGAACCACGGCCATGATGTCCGCTCCCAGCGTGGCCATAGCGGCAGCGACCTCTTCCACATGCCCGGCGTTGTGCCCTGAATAGACGGTCGTGTTGACCTTGACGGTCAGTCCCACCCGCTTGAAGGCGGTCACGGCCTTGGCCTGCTCGTTCATGAGAACCTTGGCCGCTTCGACCAGTGGCAGGGTCTTGGTGGAGGGGCGAATCCAGGCGTAGAGCTTTTCAGCCACCTCAGGAGTGACCGCGTCCACCAGAACGGTGATGTGGGAAAGTCCCGTATCAGCCAGTTCATCAGCCAAAATGTCACCGCCTATGCCGGAAGTGGTCAGACACAGGGAAATATCAGGGTACTTTTCGCGCACGAGCCGCAGGGTGCGCAGGGTCGGTTCGGGAACGGCCAGCGGATCGCCGGGGCCGGTAATGCCGACTACATCCACCTGCGCTCCATCGTTGATGACCTGTTCCAGCCAGGCCACGGCTGCCTCCGGCAACATGGCGGGACCGGGATTGCCATTTTCGGCAAAACGGATGCGGACATTGGCACGAGGTGCGACCGGCAGGTGCAACCGTCCAACCTTGCGACGGGAGGTGATGCCAAAGCAGGGATGGTTCTCATATGAAGTGATGGGCGGTGCCATGGATTCCTTTCGGGTTGGGAATTTGCCCTGCGGCAGAGGGGGAAGACCTCTGCCGCAGGACGTGTGTAAGTACTACAGGACGAGCTCGAAAGTCTGCTCGGAATCATCTCGGTCTTTGCGGTCCAAGATTTGCTCAAGCATTTTTTCGAGGAGTCGTAGCCCGCCTCTGTACCCTACTGTCGGGAAGTACTGATGCCCCTGCCGATCAAGGATCGGGAAGCCCCAGCGCATGAATGGGATGTCTTCGTCACGGGCGATATACTTGCCGTAGGTGTTGCCGATTAGCAGGTCCACCGGCTCGTTCTTGATCCACTGGTGCATCAGGAACATGTCGCCCTTGGCCTTGACCTTGACCTCGAAAGGCTGGCCTTCACATATCTCTCGAATACGTTTCTCGAACTTCTTGCCCGGTGTGCCGGTGACGACGTAAACGGGCTGCATGTCGAGGGAAACCAGGAATTCGGTCATGGCGATCAACTGATCCGGGTCGCCCCAGATGGCGACTTTCTTGCCGTAGAGATACTGGTGCATGTCGGAGATCATATCCACCAACTGACCGCGCTCATGGGTCACTGTGTCAGGGACATTGACCCCGGCCACAGTGCGCAGCACATCAATAAAGCGGTCGGTGGCAGCCAGTCCGAACGGCATGTCCAGCACGGTACACGGGACCTTGCACTTGGAATCCAGCCAGCGGGCGGCATCAGCCGAGCACCACTCGCCAAGGGCCAGAGTGCCGATGGCGTCGCCTGTTTTCTTGAGTTCCTCGATGGTCACGCCGCCTTCAGGGAACATATTGTATTCGCCGGTCAGGGGGGCATCGAGAACGCCGGAGGTGTCCGGGAACAAGGTGATGTCCACGCCGACCAGTTCGGCCAAACGCTTGATCTCGATCATGTCGGCGGGTTCGACCCAGCCGGGGATGACGTTAACTTTGCCGGACTTCTCACCGGATGGTTCGGCCAGTTCCGCCATCGCCTTGACCATGTTGGAAAAACCGGTGACGTGCGATCCGATGTAGCTCGGCGTGGCTGCGCCGATAACGGTCTTGCCGTCGGGGATTTTCCCGTCCGTTACCGCCTTGTAGTGAATCTGCTTCAGGTCATCGCCGATGGTCTCGGACAGACACGTGGTATGCACTGCGATGACATCTGGTTCGTAGACCGTGAATATGTTGTCGATGGCCTGCACGAGGTTGGCCTGACCACCGAACACGGATGCGCCTTCGGTAAAGGAGCTGGAAGCAGCAGAGATTGGTTCCTTGTAATGCCTGGTCAGGGTGGACCTGTGGTATGCACAGCACCCCTGTGAACCGTGACTGTGCGGCAGGCATCCGTGAATGCCCAACGCGGCGTACATGGCTCCGATTGGCTGACACATTTTGGCCGGATTGATCATCAGGGCCTTGCGGTCAGCGACTTCCTTTGGTGTATGTCTGAGTAACATTTTTTTATAATCTCCCTACTTATTCCCAGACAAACGTTGCCGTCAGTTCGGGGTTTTCCTGCCAAGGGGCCTTCATGTAACTCCAGACCTTGCTGTTCACGAGACGGTCGATTTCATTGTAGAAATTGACTGCGCCTTTAAACCCGGCATACGGGCCGCCCGAGTCGTAACTGTGCAACTGCTTCATGGGGATTCCCAGCTTCTGAATGGAGTATTTTTCCTTGATGCCAGCGCAAAAGAGATCTGGCTTCATGATTTCCACAAGCTTCTCGGCCTCGTACTGGTTGAGGTCATCCACTATGATGGTGCCCGAGTCCATGTCATGATTCATGCCTTTATAATGCTTAAACTTCAGGCCGGATTTTTCCAGAGCCTCAAGTTCTTCAGGCGTTTTGCGTGGGTTGTAGAGGTTTTCATCCGCCTTGATATCAAGCTCCTCGATATTTCGGGAGTCGGCATCGACCTTGATAGTCGGAAGGACATCCCGACCTTCGTAATCATCACGATGACCAAACTCATATCCAGCGGAAATGGTCTTCATGCCCATTTCGCCAAAAAGCTCGGTGTAATGATGAGCACGAGAGCCGCCCACGAACATCATGGCAGTCTTGCCTTCGGTCCGTGGCCTGACATCGGCAACCGCTGCTTCGACGGCAGGCATTTCCGCAGCGATGACAGCCTCGACCTTTTCGATGAGAGTCTTGTTGTCAAAGTACTGGGCAATCTTGCGCAGGGACTTGGCAGTGGCGGCTGCACCGATGAAGTTCACCTTGATCCACGGGATGCCGTACTTGGTCTCCAGCATGTCGGCCACATAGTTGATGGACCGGTGACACATGACCGCATTCAGGTCAGCATGTTGAGACGAGGCAAACTGGTCGTATGAGGAATTACCGGAGAAAGTGGAGATGCAGGTGATTCCGCACAACTTCAGGATGCGGTCGATCTCGAACCCGTCACCGCCGATATTGTATTCGCCGAGCAGGTTGATCTTGTATTCGCCTTCCTTTGGGGTCTTGTTTTCACCCACGATGTGAGTGAAGACCTGATTATTGGCGATGTGGTGACCGGCTGACTGGGACACGCCCTTGTAGCCTTCACAGGAGAAGGCAAAGACGTTGCAGTCGCCGAACTTTTCTTTCATCTTCCTGGCGACAGCGTGGATGTCGTCACCGATCAGGCCGACCGGACAGGTTGCGAAAATCGCAATGCCCTTGGGGTGAAAGAGGTCGTAGGCTTCCTGAATGGCCGCCTCGAGCTTCTTCTCACCACCGAAGATGATGTCCTGATCCTGCATGTCGGTAGAAAAACAGTACGGCATGTAGTTGTCGCCGTCCGTGCCTGCGTCTGTCTGGTTACGCCTGGTAAGCCAGGAGTAAAAGCCACAGCCGATGGGACCGTGGGTAATATTCACAATGTCGCGGGTGGGGCCCATGATGACGCCCTTGCAGCCTGCATAGGTACAGCCGCGCATGGTGATTATGCCGGGGATGGTCCGAACGTTCGCCACGATCTCGGACGGCGTTTCAGACTCCTGAGCTTCATTTATCATTATCTGCTTGGCACGCTTGCGAGCCACCTTTGGCGGATACTTCTTGAGAAGCGCGGCCTTGATATCGGTGGGGTCAAGCTGCACCAGCTTTTTCGTCTTTGCCATCTCTAATTCTCCTTACAGGGCTAAGCTATGGACTTGTCGCCCTTTTCACCGGTCCGCACCCGGACCGCATCGCTCAAGGGCAAGACAAATATCTTGCCATCGCCGGGCTTGCCGGTCTGGTTGACCGCGGTGATGGCTTCCACCACATCCTCAACCAGATCATCAGTGACCACTACCGTCAGCATGCGCTTGGGATAGAGCTTGCCCTTTTCACCGAGAACGGCGGCGGCTTCCTCGTATCCACTTTCCGCGCCTTCCAAAACAGCCACATTAACAAACCCTTTGCCGCGCCCCTGCGCTTCATGGGCAAAGAAGGCATCAATGCCAGCTTCGCTCAGCGCGGACTTGGTCTGGTTCATCATGTTCATGCGCACGACCGCGATGACTTCCTTCATTACGCGGCCTCCTCGGTTGCGGCGGTTTCGCACACGCCGGAACTGATGGTGTAGACATCACTCACTTCTGCGACAAAAATCTTGCCGTCGCCAAATGCGCCTTTCACGCCGGAACGGGCGGCATCCATAATGGTGTTGATGACGAAATCCTTGTCTTCAGCCTTGACCACGCTCATGAGCATGGTCTTGGGAAGCTCGTCGTAGGTAACCTCGCCGATCTTGATTCCGCGCTGCTTGCCGCGTCCGGCCACCGAGTACTTGGTGACTGCCGGAAAACCGTTGTCCATCAAAGCGGCCAGGACATCATCCGCTTTCTCCGGCCGCACAATAGCTCTCACCATGATCATCATTTTCCTTCCCTCCTAAATTGTTATATTTACTAGCAATTGATTGGTTAAGCCGCATCCAGAAGGCCGAAGTCCAGCAGGAGCTGCTCAAGTTCTTCAATTTCCAGAGGGGTCGGGATGGTGAATCTCTTGTTCTCGTCGATCGCCTTGGCAAGGTTGCGATAAATGTCAGCCTGCGGAACTTCGGGATTCCATTCGATAACGGTTTTGCGGTTAATTTCAGCACGCTGCACATCATTGTCGCGGGGGACGTAGTAGATCATGTGAGTGCCGAGCTTTTTGGCCAGCTCTTCGATCATCTCTTTCTCGTTATCAACGTTACGGGAGTTACAGATGATGCCGCCGAGACGCACGCTGCCGGACTGGGCAAACTTCATGACACCTTTGCAGATGTTGTTGGCCGCATACATGGCCATCATTTCGCCGGAACAGACAATGTAGATTTCTTCGGCCTTGCCATCTCGAATGGGCATGGCGAATCCACCGCAGACAACGTCACCGAGGACATCGTAGAAAGCGTAGTCCAGACCTTCGGATTCTTCGTAGGCACCGAGATTTTCCAGCATGTTGATGGCAGTGATGATACCTCGACCAGCACAGCCGACTCCCGGCTCTGGGCCACCGGATTCGACGCACCAGGTTTCGCCGTAACCAAGCTTGCGGATGTCTTCGAGTTCCACGTCTTCGCCTTCTTCACGAAGGGAATCGAGAACGGATTTCTGAGCCAGACCACCGAGCAGCAGGCGAGTCGAGTCAGCCTTGGGGTCGCAACCGACGACCATGACTTTACGTCCCATCATTGACAATCCGGCCACGGTGTTCTGTGTAGTAGTGGATTTGCCGATGCCGCCTTTTCCGTAAATCGCTATTTTTCTCATGTTCTCCTCCAAAAGGTTTCGTTGCGTTAATGACTCTCCCTAAGGCAAGGTGCGTGCCATCTGGTGAATACTGGTGTAACTAATTGGAATAACAGCCTTATCAACAAAGGATGCTTCCTAAAATCTACCTGCAAAAGTGTAGGAGGACACGCAGGTCAGCAACAAAAATGTAGCAATCTACAAAAATGAAATATGACTCTGAAGGGATGGATACTTGGAATTGTCATGCAATTTCAGCATGATGATGGAATGATGAACTTTGGCACCGATAATGCTCATGGAGATCATTAAGGTAAATGAAATTCAAGGAGCGTGAAATATGCTGATCGATACGACACTCAGGGAAGGGGCGCAGCTTTTTGGCGCATATTTCTCTTTGGATACGAAAGAGAAAATCATTTCAGGTCTCCTCGCCCTTGGTGTGGACGAAATCGAAATCGGCTGGGTGGGTCAGGAAGGGCTGGATGAACTTGTGAGCCGGGTTCAAGGAAGAACCGGAAAGACACGCCTGAGCGTCTGGACCCCCTGTCGCGCAGCCGACATCAAAATCGCCGCACAATTGCAAGTGGACCGCGTCAATATCGGTGTGCCGGTCTCGGACATGCACATGGGAAAACGCCTTGGAACGGGTCGTGCCGGACTGCTTGAACGCCTCGCCAGCACGGTTCTCACGGCAGGCCTCCTTGGTATTGAATATATATCGGTGGGTCTGGAGGATATTTCGCGGGCTGACCGGACATTCGCGCTGACAGCCGGGCAACTCGCTCAGGAGATGGGCGCGTCCCGTGTCCGGCTCTCCGATTCCGTTGGCATCATGACCCCGCACCTGATGGGTGACTTGACCCGGGCCTTCCGCCGTCATCTCGACATGGATATCGCGGTGCATTGCCACGATGATTTCGGCATGGCCACGGGCAATGCGATCACAGCCCTGCAAGCCGGTGCGGACTACGCCGATGCAAGCGTGCTCGGCATTGGCGAGCGGTCCGGCATTGCGGCCACCGAGGAACTGGCCGCCTATCTTTCACTCAAGGAGAAAAGCCATGCGTATCAGACTGACAGGCTCAGGAACCTCTGCGAATTCGTATCCCAGGCTGCCGGTATACCGATTCCCCGGACCAAAGCCATTGCGGGTACGGATATCTTTTCTTGCGAATCCGGTCTTCATGCCCACGCCCTCAGCAAATCACCTGAGCTTTTCGAGCCATATGATCCGGCTGCCATCAACGCGGATCGCCGGGCGGCTGTCGGCGGCAAAAGCGGTCGCTCCGCCATCGTCACCGCACTTGGTGAAAATGGCCTCCATTGCCCGGAGCATGAAATCCCCGGTCTTGTTTCAGCGGTGAGAACTCTTTCATGGGAGCTGAAACGCCCACTGACATCCACAGAGTTTTCAAAACTAACGGAAATTCCCGGAACAATTAGAGAAGAACAATGAACCTGATTAAACGATTGGCCTTCGCCTTCTGCTGGTTGTGCATCATGTCCGGCCCGGTCCACGCCGCAGACCTTTCCGTGGCATGTGCCTCGAACTTCACGCTGATCATGAAAGAACTTTCGGCCATGTACGAAAAGGAAAACGGAATAAGCGTAACTTGCGCTTTCGGCTCCACAGGCATGTTGTACGGTCAGATCATAAACGGTGCGCCATACGATCTGTTTTTTGCCGCCGATGAGAAGCGACCAAACCTTCTGCACGATAAAGGGCTTGCCCTTGCTCCAATTCTCTACGCCAAAGGCAAGGTGGTGGTCTGGTCCGGCAAGGAAGCATTGTCGTCCATGGCCGACTGGAAGGAAGCCGTCTCATCTGACGCGACGAAGCGTGTGGGAATAGCCAACCCAAAGACAGCTCCATACGGACAGGCTGCCGAAGAGGCCATGCTTTCCGCAGGGGTGCTTGATATCGTCAGGCTCAAGCTCGCGTATGGCAAGAGTGTGGGAGCATCGTTCCAGTACGCTTATTCAGGGGCCGCAGATGCCTCTTTCGTGGCCTTGTCGCAAGCCTTGTCAAAAAAAGGAGCAGGCGGAACCCATTGGATGATACCGGAAGCCGCACCGATAAAGCAGACCGCCTGCATCCTCAAAAGCGGAAGAATCAAGACCGCCTCACTGTTTCTGAAATGGCTTGCCACACCAACAGCACGGGCTGTCATCGAGAAGTACGGCTATGAGTAATCTGGACACCACAGCCCTTCTGGTCACGGTCAAGCTGGCCTGTGTGGTAACGCCCATCCTGCTGATGGCCTGCCTGCCCTTGGCCTATTGGCTGGCATCGAGCCGGATAAGGGGTAAGCGTTACATCGAGGCCGCCTGCAACCTGCCCATGGTGCTGCCACCCACGGTCCTCGGCTTCGGCATGCTCATGGTCATGAGTCCCAGCTCACCCATGGGCGCGGCCTGGGTGAACCAGACCGGTACTCCCCTGCCCTTTTCTTTCACGGGCCTGGTCCTTGGATCGCTCATCTACAGCCTGCCGTTTGGCGTATTGCCCATGCGTGCGGCATTTGAAAAAATCGACCCCGGCATCATTGAGGCGTCCCGCAGCCTTGGCATGACGCACATCCAGACTTTTTTTCACGTGATTCTGCCCAATGCCATTGGCGGTATCACGGCTTCGGCAGCCCTTATTTTCGCCCACACCGTTGGCGAGTTCGGGGTGGCCCTCATGATCGGCGGTTCCATCCCCGGCAAGACCCGTGTGGCCTCCATCGCCATCTTCGAGCACACCGAAACACTTGACTACGGCGCGGCAGGATTACTGTCATTAGTGCTCATGATCGTGAGCTACGCGGCCCTGCTGCTCATAAGCAAACAGGGTGATACGGGACGTAAATACCGCCCGGATCACCTGCCGCGAACCCGGCGCACACGTCAAACCTCTTCCGACAAACAGCTCAAACAAGCACCAAAAACAACCTGCAACGCATAGGAGGAAAAAATGCAACTCATCACAACCACGTATGGCGACATTCCTGCCAGTGAAAAGATGGAAACACACGCCAACGGAACCATGCAATCCTGCACGCCAACCGGAAAATGTGTTCTCAGGACACCCCTCGGCAACCTGACTCCCCAGTACACCACTGATGATCTGAGAAAAAAAGAAGTTCTGCCCGTTCTCTTTCACAAAACAGGTGCGCTCAGGTCGCTGCCACTTGAGCAACAAACCACAGTCTCCACCCCGGCAGGGAAAATCATGGCCGAACTGGTCACCTTTTATCCCAATGGAAATGTGAGGCGCGTCTTTCCCTTGAACGGCAAGCTTTCCGGGTATTGGAATCAGGAGGATGAAGTAGGTCTGGCAACACCGGCAGTTTTACGTACGCCTGTCGGAACGTTGAAAACCCAGATTATCGGTGTCGGATTTTACGAAGATGAGGCACTTCGCAGCATCACCCTCTGGCCCGGCGAAACGATCACCGTCCCGACACCTATCGGTGCCATCGAAACCCGCACTGGCATCAGCTTTGCCCCGAATGGAACAATTCAGTCCCTGGAACCGGCAAAGCCGACACCGATTAAAACCATGGTGGGAGAAATAATGGCCTATGACTCCGATTCCGTGGGAATAAACGGAGACATCAACTCACTTACCCTGAATGAACAAGGTGAGGTGCAGCAGGTGGCAACTCCACTGACCCGCCTGACCGTGGTTGATCCAGATGGAAAAACATCCATCTTCACGCCACAATACCGCGAAAGCCTGTGCGGAGACACCGAGCAGGAAATCGTACCCATGATCATCAGCTTTGACGAAACATTCATCTCCATCCAGTTGGCCAAGGATGCGCCGCCAACGCGCATCCCCCGCTCCGGGCATCTCTTTTCCACCGAGCCGTATCTGCCGCAATTATCGCAGCCGATGGG
>JAFLJW010000110.1 GCA_022712815.1 Pseudodesulfovibrio sp.
TCATGGCAGAGGTTGCACTTGTGCGCGTAGTTTTCCTGCTTGTTGAATTGAATGACACCGTATGGACACTTTTCAATACATTCACCACACCCTGTACACTTTTCCCGGTCAAAAATGACAATTCCGGTCTGCTCGTCCTTGGTAATGGCGTCATATTCGCACGCCTTGGCACAGGGGATTTTTTTGCAATGCTGACACATGACGACCCAATGGTCTTCCTTCAAGTCGGGAAAAGTACCCTCCAGTTGACTTTCTACTCTGATATAGTTGGGGATCTCTCCGGGTTGATCATTTTCATGATCGATTATCCCATGATGATTCCGGCAGGCCACGATGCAGGTCTTGCACCCGATGCAGCGATCCAGATCCACCATTATGCTGAGTTGTCTCATTTCACACTCCTTTTATTTGTAGATCTTGACCCGGGTAGAGACGTGAGCCTCACCACCGCGCAGGTCCTGTTCATCCAAGGTGGAACCGGCGTCGGCAATGAGCTCGTTATCGCTCACCCAGTTACCGCGTGATGCCACCTTGCCCATGGTCTGACCGAAACCATGAATGATACCGGCACAACCGGGAATGATCTTTTCCGTCAGCCTGACCGGGATTTCGACCGAACCGGAACTGGATTCCATGGTCACCAGATCGCCTTCCGTGACGCCAAGTTTTTTCGCATCAAGAGGATTCAGGAGACAGGGATTGGCGTCCAGGCCGGAGACCGGGTCGCGGAGCTGGGCATTGTTTTGAGACCATGCCCCGGTATTGTTCAGGAAGATGGTCCTGAAATTGACCAGCACGAACGGGTACTCGTCCTCGTCGCGGCGATACTCCAAAGGCAGTTCCGGGCTGGGCCATTCCTGCCCGACATCCTTGTACATCTGCCATTCCAGCTCAATCTTGCCGGAAGGAGTGTCAAAGGCACCCTTGTCTTCGTACTTGCGGAATCCGGCTGTTCCGGGCGACCACAGGCCGCCGTTTTCCTGAAGCTTTTTCACGGACATGCCCACGCCGGCCAATTCGATGTCATAATATTCAACATCATCCTTGAACGCGAAGTATTCCGGGAACATGCGCTTCCCAAGCTCAATGAACACACTGTTGGCGTGCCGGGATTCCCCAATGGGTTTGACCACGGGCTGACACAGGGCCGCGCTATGGCCGAAATTGTACCACCACGGCATGTACAGCAGTTCCCAACGCTCGAAGTTGGTCTGGTCGGGCAGTACCAGGTCGGCCCACTTCATGGTTTCCGAAGGCATGATTTCGGTGACGACAAGCAACTCCAGCTTGTAGTTGCCGTCTTCATCCTTCATGGTCATGGCCTTGCGCCACTCTGCCGACCCCATCTCGGACAGGGCCGGATTACATTCCGAGGCAAAGAATACCTTGAGCCCGCCCTCCTTGATCGCTTCGGCCGCATACCAGGTCGGCTCCAGGAAAAAGTTGTACTTATCGAACTTGTCGCGATTTTTTCCTGTGCGATGATAGCCGAGTTCCTTGAGATCCGGTCCGGCTGGTATGGGTTCGACCGGTGCCATGGGCGAGATCACGGGCAGGGGCTGACCGCCGGGGTTGTCCAGATTTCCGGTGATAACCAGGAAAATGGACCAGGCGTGCCCCCAGTCCATGCCGTTGCCGTACATGATCGACTTGAAGGCATCGATGCATGCACTGGGAGCTTCCGCAACCATCTTTGCAAGCTTGACGATATCCGCAGCCGGGACGCCACAAATCTTGCTCATGGCTTCCGGGGTCTTGTCCTTGATGGACGCCATGAGGCTGTCCATGTCTCCTTCGCGTACCCACTTGTCACAGAATGCCTTGTCATGCAGATCGTTTTCCAGCAGGTAGTTGCAGACTCCAAGGAACAGGGAAGCATCTCCGCCGGGCTTGATCGGAATCCACCAGTCCGCCTTGGAAGCTTCGGTGCGATAAATGGGATCAATGACGATAAGCTTGGCCCCACGCTCCCTGGCATCGAGAATATGCGAAGGCACACAGGCATCGTCCAGGCAGCCAAACGCATGGCGGCCAGCCAGAATCATCAGGCCGCCTTTGGGCACTGTATTGTACATGGGGGCAATGTGATGATTGGGGAAACAACCGAAGGTGTGCATGTGGGCCATGATCTTGGCCGAATCACAATGCGGCAATCCCGTGGAGATGAACCCTCCGCACGCATTCACGAAACGCCACTTGGGGTCGGTCAGGGAATGCGGGAACATGGAATAAGTGAACTTGTGGGCTTCACCGCGATCACGGAGTTCAACCAGTTTGGTTTCCATGATTTCCATGGCTTCATCCCAGGTAATGCGCTCGAACTTGCCGCCTCCGCGTTCGCCGACGCGCTTCATGGGATATTTGAGTCGTTCGGAAGAATACAGGGAAGTGATGCCTGCCATACCCTTGACGCAGACCTTGCCGCGCCCCCTCGGATTGCCTTTTACTTCTTTGACGACACCATTTTCCACACGGGCCAAAATGGCGCACTCAGCCTTGCACTGATAGCAAATGGTTGGAATCCATCCATCTTCGTACATATCACTCTCCTCTGTTTATCAAAACAAAAACTGTTTTATTCACCTGAATTATTTTCATCATTGAAACGGTATTTTTTGCGATACCCGTTCCCGATGATCCAGATAACCGCCCAGGCGGCAATAAAAACTCCCCAGACAACCGGATTGAAAGGGCTGTAATCGTAATTCATCAAACCTCCTCAGTCTTTTCATCCATTCCCTTCTGCATCCAACGCTTGCGATACAAATCCTTGAGTTCAAGCGGATCGGCCACAAGCTGGAATACAACCGCCACGAAAAGCGTTCCCCCAATGGCATTCCCCATAACCGTAAAAAGTTGATTGTGCGCCCAGCCGTATTTTCCGAAACCCCAGTGCATCAGCACGGGAGCCACGTTGTTCATGCCTGCAACCGCCTCAACCCATAAGTCCTGCTGGAACAGCGGTACGGCCAGAAAACCGATGTTTGCTATGCAGTGTTCATTCATGCCGGCCACAAAGGCGAGAGGGCCGTATGCGGTCAGCATTATCTTGCTCATGTCGTCATTGGTTTTCATGAAAAGAATGGCAGCGGATTGCAATGTCCAGGTACAGATGATGCCCATGACGAAAATCTCCATGGCCGTCTCACCCGTCTTTGCCAGCCCGATATCATGCGCACGCATAAGCCAGGGCAATGCGTGGTAGCCGCCGCCCTTGCTCATGATCCACATGAACGTCATGGATCCCAGGAAGTTGCCGATATAGCCGATGAAAACGCCCAGAACGAACCGGCCCCAGGAGATGCGATTTTGAAACACACCCACAAGGCCATAGGCCATGTCCGCTGTCACAAGCGTCATGCCACTGAACATTATTATCACCAGCGAAAACATGAACACCAATCCCATGAGCAGATTGGACAACCCCGGGGCCAGATTTTGCGGAACCCCGGCTGAGACGGACAGGGCCAGCATGGCCCCGAAACAGACAAATGCCCCACCGGCAAATGCAGAAAGCAAAAAAGCCACAGGTCTCTTCTTGAGCATCCCCCATTTCTTGTCGCAGACGTTCGCGACCTCGAAAAGGTGTTCTTCGGAATTCAAAGGCATCAAAACTCTCCCATATGGTGTCGCATGACCATCTGGCTGTAAGCACATGGACATTCTGTTTTTTCGACACGCGGTTGCAGGGTCTCGGACTCTTTACCAATGGACGCAGTGCACTGCGCGCAGGCCGTTTTTCAACGCCCCCAACAGTAAGAGCCGGGGGGAGGCCAATAAGTTACCTGTCAAAAGCAAAAAAAATGAAAAAGATTGAAACGTTTTACGTAGATTGAAAGGAATGAAGGCTCTTCAAGAGAGCGATTTTGAAAGGAAGAGATGAGTAAGAAGCGGTAATATCAAGTGGTATCAACAAAAATCGCTGCACACGAATGTATCCATATCACAAATATAGGATAACACACCGCTTGCCATGGTGAGATGCATGAAATCAACCATCCGCTTTTTGTCCGGACGCAAATCATCAAAGGTAATGATTTTTTCCTCAAGCACCCGAGCAGCCAACTCGCTCGGAACACCGGTGTACATGGCCTGGGTTTCGGCACAGTACTCGATATCAGTGTGCAGCTTGTCCCTGGCCAGAAACAGGACGCGAACGTATTCGTTCACCAGATCAGCATGATCGCGACAAAAATCTTCGCGAACTGCCACCACGCAACAGAGATGCCCAGGAGCCATCTCCTTGGAGTGAATCAGGACATCCGCTCCGCCTTCGCAGACACATTTTGTACTCCATGGCTCGGCACAGAAAAATGCATCTATAATCTGTCTTTTCAGGGAACTAATGGCATAAGACGGATTGGTGTCCGCGGTGATGATATTGTCCCAGTGTCCTGGCCGTTCCTGGGCCAGCTTGTCCAGAAGCACGCGATGTGTGGAGTACGGACCGGGAACGCCAACCAGTTTTCCCTGAAGCTTATCGACCGAAGTTGCAAGGGCACTGCCATCGTGATGCCCGTCCATAATGTATTTGAGCGGTGTCCCGGAATTGCAGAGCTGCATGGCAAGGGGAGCCATGATGAACGCAGCGTCGATACGCCCTTGCCTCAAGGCATCGGAGAGAGCACTCCAGGACAGAAAACGCTTCATTCGGACTCTCGAACTCCGCCCTTTTCCAAGTCTGTGAGCGACCATGCCCAGGAGATGATCGGAGATGGGCAGATACCCGACCCGGATGGCGGTTTCTCCCATTTGCTCGGCCAGCATGTCTGCCAGCAGGGGATGGGCACTATGCAACCGTTTGCGCACGGTTCCCTGTTTCACGGAAAGGATATCGGAAATTTCCTCGACTGCGTACCCAGCTTCAAAATAGAGCTGACAAACATCGCGCAGAGGATCGGACAATTGTACAAAGGCGTTGTTGACCGCAGCCCGGAAACAGAGCCGCTCATAGCTGGATGCCGGGTCCAGAGATTTCGGGGCCAGGGGCTCGAAACGCTCCAGTTCCGCAAGCGACACCTCTCTGCCCCGCTTGCGCAGGTACCGATGACACTGGGAATCGACAATAGCATTGAGCCAGGCCGGAAAGCTTTCGACAGCTCGGAGCTGGCCCAGTCGGGAAAACGCAATAAGCAGGGATTCCTGAACGACATCCCTGGCATCCTCCCTCGAACGGAGAATCCGCTTCGCCCGGGCGAGTATTCCGGGCATCAAGCCAGAAATCAATTTGCTGAATGTGCGGGAGTCTTCCGACTCGGCGGCATATTGCGTAGAATCCACGATGTTGAGTTCCTCCGACTTTCTATCGCTTCAACCTGATCGGTCATGGAAAAGGACCACCCTTTTTGCATATACCAGGAAGAGAAAAGAGTCGAGGCAAAAACCCTTTTCCCCGGTCTCGCGCATGGTATTGCCAAAATCGCAAACTTCGCCACAAGTACTCATAATAAAATACATTATTTCAAATAAAACCGTATCGCCAACTTCACGTAGGGACTCAGCCATCCCACCCGCTTGCAACCTGTCCCACCCTTTGATTCCCGCGAGAAATTCGCCTCCTCTGAGGGTGCTGTATTTTCGCATTTCGATTCAACGGTAATCCCCCTCGCGGACTCTGCGAATGATATTCTTGTATATGCATGGAAAAAAAGATAAAATAGGCCATCCAAAGCCCATGCTGCCACATAGCGAGCAATTTCTATGGACAAGACTGTGGAAAACTCGAAACATGGTGGTATAGTTGGCATAAGTTCCAATTCGGACTTGACAAAACAGTGCGTGCAGTAAAGGTTAATTATAACTCCATGGTATGAATGGGAAACGTGCGTTTGGCGTGTTTTTCGTCTCCATGCACTCATCAATACCTAAGTGAATTGTATATGTCTTCAGATCAGAAAAAAGCTCCCCAGCCTCCCAAGGCCCCAAATGTCCCCAAAGAGCCAAAGACTCCTGATGCTCCGAAGCCCTCTGATGCCCCGAAACAGACTGATGCTCCGAAACAGTCAGGGGCTCCGATGCCTTCAACTGGGCAACCACCGAAACCACAGGGTATGCCCGCGCCTGATGAGGACAGGCTCAAAAAGGATGAGCGTCTTTCCCCCAAGGATATCGATTTCCAACCGCCGCTGGTGATCTGCCTTTCGATCATAAGCCGCCTGATGGGCAGGCCTGTTTCTTCGGCCACCCTCAAGGCTGGTCTGCCCCAGCAGGAGGGTGTGGTTACTGCCGCGTCCATTGTCCGGGCTGCCGAACGGATCGGCATCACCGCAAAGACCGTATACAGAGAAGAGTTGCGCTCCATTACCAAGCTGGTCATGCCGTGCATTCTCCTCCTTCGCGGCGGCAATGCCTGTGTTCTTGTCGAAACCAATGATCTGACAGCCCGGGTGGTGGTACCAGGTCATGGCATGAACGAGAAGGAAATGCCGCTTGCCACCCTTGAAGAGGAATACACCGGATACTCAATTTTTTGTCACCGCAGGAGCAAGCTGGACAAACGGGCCAGCGAACTCAAACTGCTCAAGGCCAAGCGATGGTTCTGGGGCGTGATCATGCGCTTCTGGCCCATCTATCGGCACGTCATCGGTGCCAGCATCATGACCAATATCATCATCGTGGCCTCTCCGCTCTTTGTGATGAACGTCTATGACCGGGTTATCCCCAACAACGCCATTGATACGCTCTGGGCTTTGGCTATCGGTATTGTTATAGCGTATGTATTCGATTTCATTCTTAAAAATTTGAGAAGTTATTTTGTCGATGTGGCGGGGCGCAATGCTGACGTGCTCATAGGCAGTCACATCATGCAGCATCTCATGTCGGCCCGTCTCGATCACATGCCGGAATCAGCCGGGGCTGTTGCCAACAATGTCCGGGAGTTTGAATCCCTGCGGGAGTTTTTCGGGTCAACCTCGCTGGTGACGCTCATCGACATGCCATTTCTGATCTTGTTTATCGGGGTCATCTATTATATCGGCGGTCCCATTGCCTGGCCCATGGTTGTTGCCGTGCCGCTGGTCATCATGGTCGGCCTGCTCTTGCAGATACCTTTTCAGCATATCATCGAAAACCACTACAAGGAATCCACCCAGAAGAACGCACTGCTGTTCGAGATCGTGCAGGGACTTGAAACCATCAAGACCAGCATGGCCGAGGGCCGCATGCAGGGACGTTGGGAAAATGTAATCGGCATGTCCGCGCTGTCCAACAGCCGGGCCAAGATCATGGCGAATGTCTCCATCACTTTCTCGGCACTGGTCACACAGTTGGTGTCGGTATCCATCGTAATCGTCGGAGTTTTCCTTATTTCCAAGGGCGAATTGACCGTGGGCGGACTCATCGCCTGTAATATTCTGGCGGGACGGGCCATGGCTCCCCTGAGTGCGGTGGCCGGACTTCTCTCCCGTTTCCAGCAATCCAGAATGGCTCTCAACGCCCTTGATATGCTCATGAATCTGCCCTCTGAGCGACCTGATGACAAGGAGACCTTTCATTACGGCAATGTCGAACCATCCATGACCATGACTGATGTTTCTTTCAGCTATCCGGGCACGGACAAGGCTGTTTTAAGTGGTATCAATCTCAAGCTCAAGCCCGGAGACAAGGTCGGTATTGTTGGCCGAACCGGTGCGGGCAAAACCACGTTGGGGAAATTATGCGTTGGCCTGTATCAACCCGTGAGCGGCTCGGTCCAGGTCGGGGATATTGACCTGCGTCAGATGGATGTTGCAGACCTCAGGCGCAAGGTGGGATACATTTCGCAGGACAGCCTCCTTTTCTACGGCACGCTCAAGGACAATATCGCCTTTGGATTGCCCGAGGCAGACGACCAGTCCATCAATTTTGCGGCAGATATCGCCGGAGTCAATGAGTTCGTAAAAGATCACCCTGCCGGATTCGGCATGATGGTCGGCGAACGCGGGTCTTCCTTGTCCGGCGGTCAGCGACAGGCCGTGACCATTGCCAGGGCCATTTTGCCCGACCCGGGCATTCTTATCATGGACGAACCGTCCAGCAATATGGACAACCAGTCAGAATATCGATTCAAGGAAAAAATGGAACCATATCTCAAGGACAAGACGCTCATTGTCATTACTCACCGTCATTCGATGCTCGATCTTGTGGACAGGCTGGTGATCATGGACAAGGGCAGAATCGTTGTGGACGGACCCAAGCGGGCTGTACTCGATGGACTAAAATCCGGCAAAATCAAAGTTTCCATGTGAGGTTGTCATGAGCAAGAACAAACACAAAAGAGAAACGTTGATGTTCATGAGCGAAGTGGACCAGGCCATGTTCGGCAAAGGCCGCAAGCTCGCGTACATGATGTCCACGACTATTTTACTGATGATTATCCTGTTCATTGTCTGGGCCAAATTAGCGGTCCTTGACGAGGTGACCCGTGGATTTGGTCGAGTCATTCCGTCCCAGAGAATTCAAGAAATTCAAAATCTGGAGGGCGGTATCCTGAGCGAAATATTCGTGCGGGAAGGCGAGGTTGTCGAAAAAGGGACAGTTCTCGTCCGTTTGCACAACGAGCAGGCGGCCAGCTACTATCGCGATGCCTTTGCCAAGGGGCTTGAACACCGCGCTGCCATTGCCCGTCTGAATGCAGAGGTAGGAGACGGCGAACCTGTTTTTGAGAAAGAATTGATGGAAAAGTCTCCACAACTCGTGGCTGATCAGCTCCGAATTTTCAAGGCCCAGATGGTACAGTTTTCGATTGAACTAGGACTTCTCCGGGATCAATACGAACAGAAACGGCAAGAAGTCAACGAGATGCTGGGACGCAAGCGACAGCTCGCCCGCAGCCTCAAAATTGCCCAGAAGCAGCGTGACATCACCAAACCTCTGGTGGAAAAGCATATCCATTCCGAACTCGATTACCTTGCTCTGGAACAGAAGGTTCTGGAGCTCAGGGGCGATGTCGAGGCGTTGGCACTCGGTATTCCCCGCGTGAAGCGGGCAGCCAAGGAAGCTCTGGGTCGCATCGAGCAGCGCAGGGCGGAATTCCGCAGTCAGGCACTTGAGGAAATAAATGAACGGCGGCTGGAGCTGATGTCGATCACCGAAAACCTGACTTCCGGCGGCGACCGGGTCACTCGCACGGATGTCCGTTCTCCGGTCAAGGGAATCGTCAAGCACATCCTTATCAATACATTGGGCGGCGTTGTTCGGTCCGGTGAATCGATCATGGAGATAGTGCCCCTCGACGACACACTGCTCATAGAGGCGGAGATCAAGCCTGCGGATATCGCATTCCTGCATCCAGAGCAAAAGGCCCAGGTCAAGATCACGGCCTATGACTTTTCCATTTACGGAGGACTTGAAGGCATAGTGGAGAATATCAGTGCGGATACCATTGAAAATGAAAGGGGCGAGAATTTCTATCTGGTCAAGGTGCGCACCAAGCAAAGTGCCATGCTGTATCGTGGCGAGCGGTTGCCAATCATTCCGGGCATGACAGCCCAGATTGATGTACTCACCGGTAAGAAATCGGTACTCGATTACCTGCTCAAACCCATACTCAAAGCCAAGCAGAACGCGCTTCGGGAGCGTTGATATTCAATGACTTCAGCCCGGTGCATATCTCAGGCGATTCTGGTCGTATTCTGTACGGTCTGTTTTGTCGTAAGCATGTCGCTGGGGCTGGGCGGAATGGCCCTTGCCGCAAAGAAAAAGACCAGCAAAGGGCCAAAGCTTTTTGGAACTTTGGAATTCAAAGGCAAGATCAAAAAGTTGCCCAAGTGGTCGGGAGTGCTCACCAAAATGCAGTCGTGGAAAGGATATTTCAATGATCCTTCCATGGACAAACTTCCGTCCCGGTCCAACTGGGGAAGACTGAAAAAGGGGCTGGCTGGCAAGACGAACATGGAAAAGCTCAAGGGCGTGAACAAATTTTTCAATCAATGGCCGTACCGTCTGGACAAAGGCAACTACGGCATGAATGATTACTGGGCGACTCCCAGGGAATTCCTGAAAAAATCAGGTGATTGTGAAGATTATTCCATCGCCAAATTCTACGCGCTTCAGGAGCTTGGTTTTTCCGGCGATTCCATGCGCATAGTCGCGCTCAAGGATCGCATCAGAAACATTGGACATGCTGTGCTGGCGGTATATACGGATGGTGACATCTTCATTCTCGACAATCAGACGATTATGGTATTTCCGCATACAAAGTACAAACACTACGTGCCACAGTATTCGGTGAACGAGAAATATCGTTGGATGCACGTGCCGCCAAAAAAGAAATCAACGTACAAGAAAAAAAAGAAAAAGAAGGCAAGTCCGCCGCAAAAGCGGACTACACACTAAACCAGATGGAGATTCAACTATGGCTGAACATCATTCACAAGCCACGTCAGATGTCCCCAGGAATATTGGGGGTGCCGGACAGGGTGTCAAAATTGGCGTTGTCCTGGCTTTTGTTCTGGTTATTTCGGTGGGCATCCTGTTTCTTGCCAACAAGGCGGTTACCAACAAAAGAACAGGTGCGCTTGAGAACCAACAAAAACGTCTCGGATTGCTGGCCCATGGCCGGGCCTCAGTAATCGAGACATGGTTGCAGGGTCTTTCTCATCAGGGAGACAGGCTTATCAAGTCCGATCTTTTCAGGCTGTACGCTGCTGAAGTGGACACCATTGAAGGTGATCTGGCCGCAGTTTTCGGTGCAGTCTCCATGGGTGATGACGAGGAAGAAGATGGTTCTGCTCTGGCCGAACAATTGCCCATGATGCAGAATATGCTCAGGGAATTCTCCACCTATTCCGGTTTTCTGAATGCGCGTATTCTCAATAAACAGGGGGATGCATACATTGCCACCGACGGCCACTTGCCACCCATGTCGGATACGCAGATCGACATGGCACAGGCTTCTGTCAAGGGCAAGAATGCGCAATTCTCTCCTCTCAGGAAAACAGCTCAGGGAATCGAGATGGATATTTACGTCCCGATCTTCCCGCCTGAAGCCGGTGAGGATAATTCCAAGGCCGTTGGTGTCCTGATGATGACCAGGCAGGTGACGGGCAAGATCACGGAACTGCTTTCCAATTCCGCCCTTTCGGCCAAGGGAGAGCGGACCCGCCTGATGCAAAAGGCGAACGACGTATTCAGAGAGGTGACTCCCTGGACGGCGCAGGGATTCTCCGATGTCGTGGTCAGGATCAAGATTGATACGGACGGCAATATCCCGTTCGGAGACCGCGCATCCCTTTCGGACAGCGATCAGGAAGTCTATTCGCTCGGCATGAGGATTGAGGGTCCGCAATGGTGGGTAGTACAGGAAAGCGGCTACACTTCCGCCATGAAGCCCATCAACGATTTCAACCGGACCGTCTACACCGTGGCCGGACTTGGCATCCTGACCGCTCTCCTGATCGCTGGGCTGGCCTGGTGGGTGCTGGCCGGTGTTCAGAGCCAGCGTATCGCTGAGGAATTCAAACTCCTGGCCAACAAGATTGACGATCAGAAACGTTTTATCGACTCCATCAATGCCAACATCGACGAATTCATCACCTTGAAGGACATGGAGGGCAAATATACCTATGTCAACGATGCCTTTGCCGATGCGGCAGGACGCAGCAAGGAAGAACTGATCGGCATGGACAGTGCGGCGGTGTTCGGTTTTGACACGGCCAAGCGACTGGGATCGACAGACGAGATTGTGATCAGAGAAAATCGCAAGATGACCATCAACGAGCCGATCTTCCTGCGCTCCCAGCGGTATCAGTTCCAAATATCCAAGTCTCCGTACAACGACAGCAATGATGTCTGCCAAGGCGTAGTCGAAGTCTATCGTGACATCACCGAATTCGTGGCAGTGCAGGAAAAGAACAAGCGTCTGGTTCAACGGGCCATGGAAGCGCTGGGCAGCACCATTGAAGCCGCCGACCCGTATCTGGGTGGGCATACCAAGCTGCTGGCAGGCCTCTCGGTCGAGGTTGCCAAGACCATGCACATGTCGGAAATAGACATCGCGGAGATTGAAACCGCCGCCAATCTCTCCCAAATCGGCAAGATGTTCGTACCCAATGAGATCCTGACCAAGCCCGGCAAGCTGACTGATGAAGAAATGACGACCATGGAAGAGCATGTGGAACACGCCTACAGAATACTCAAGAACATTGATATTGCTGAAGGAGTGCTCATGTCCATCTATCAGATGAATGAGCGCATTGACGGCAGCGGGTATCCCAAAAAGCTGAAGTATGACGAAATCATGCTGTGTGCCAGAATCCTGTCGGCACTCAATGTCTTCTGCGCCATGATTCGTCCTCGCGCTTACCGGGGAGCCAAGGACCCGCAACAGGCCCTTGGTATTCTGGCAAGCGACTCCAGCAAGTTTGATGCAGCCGTTGTGGAAGCCTTGTCTCAGGTGATCAAGACCCCTGACGGAGAGAAACTTCTCGGACAGAATAACTAAAGAAAACCATCCATCTGGTTGCCTAGAAGCCCCGGCGAGAACTCGCCGGGGCTTCTTTCTGTTCTGTCCGGCAAAACAAAAGGAACGTGTGGCAATCCTATGCAACCAGCTTGATTGCAAACAAAATCTTAAAAACGGATTCAATCAGGATGCCCTCGAAAAAAACAGTCTGCCAGAGATGCAGCCTTTTTTCTGATTGCCCTTAAATGGGCTCATCCGGGTTGAGTGTACTTCTCCAAAAAAGTTGTCGCACAGAGCTGCCTCTCTATCTTCATTAAACATGAAGCTAGGAAGAGAAGAAAAAAGGAAGAAAAAAGAGAATAAAAGTCAAAGAAATAAGATGCCTGACGGCAGCCCTCCCCGGGCGGGGTCCGTTTTTTTATTGGGGCAAAAAAAGGGACGAAAAAAAGCCCCTTACCAAACTTGGCCGCAGGTTGCTTTGGTCAAGAATCCGATCCAAGAGGAATCGCTCCCAGCCATGAAAAGTATAGGCGCTCCCTTCCTGCGTGGGGAGGATTGTTAATAATGCTCTTTCGGATTCCGCAGATAAAATCCGCTTTTTCCTCTTGGTCGGCTTCTAACCCAAAGTACCCTTAACCGCTGTTGCAATTCATAGAAGTAAAGCTGAAAGAAAAGGCAAGTGCAGTCGAGATCGAAGGAGTATTTCAGGTCAAAACTCTCCACATCATTTTTGCTCGTTCTTACAACGCCCCGCAATGGCGAGAGCAACTTAGAATCAGTTCATCGTTTTGCGGTCAAACGAAACCGGACAAGGCGG
>JAFLJW010000256.1 GCA_022712815.1 Pseudodesulfovibrio sp.
AACTTTCCGAACATGCCCGGTGTGTCCTCGTGGGTGATGAAGATGGTGTAGACCTCGGTCCCCTCATCCTGAACGGTTTCGCCAACGTTGACGGAGTTTCCGTAGTCGCCGCGACGCAGGTAGGCGGTGACGACCTCGGCGATTTCCATGCCAGTGCGGATACCGGCGTTGCGAGTGGACGCGCCGAGGTGAGCGGACATGACAATGTTATCAAGCTCCTGCAACTTGTTCTTGAACGGCAGGCCTTCACGTTTTGGTTCGGACTCGTAGCAATCAAGCGCGGCACCGGCGATTTCACCGGTCTTGAGCGCGTTGTACAAAGCGTCCTCAGAGACGTTCTTGCCGCGAGAGGCGTTGATCAGGTAGGCGGAGTCCTTCATTTGCTTGAGTTCTTCCACATTGATGACCGGTTCGGAACCGCCGCAATGCAGGGAGATGAAATCGGATTGCGCAAGCAACTCGGCAACAGTGTCCACGTATTCGAGCGGGGCATCGATGGAATGATACATGTCATAGCCGATGACCTTCATGCCGATGGCCCCGGCCTTGGTAGCCAGTGCCTGACCAATGCGGCCACAACCAATGACCCCAAGTGTCTTGCCGAACAATTCCACGCCCAGAAAGCGTTTCTTGTGCCATGTTCCGCTCATCAGGCTGTGATGGGCATACGGCACACGACGGGCAACGGCGAACATCAGGCCCAAAGCGTGCTCTGCGGTGGCATTGGTGTTGCCATTGGGTGCGAACTTGACGATGACGCCCAGGTCCTTGGCTGCCTCCAGATCGATATTATCGGTGCCGACACCGCCGCGACCGATGATCTTGAGCTTGCCGCCGTCCTTGACGCCAGCCTCCAGCAGTTTGCGGGTGATCTTGGTGGCGGACCGGATCAGTACCGCGTCAAAACTGCCGATTTCGGAAATCAGATCGTCTTCATCACGCTTTTCGGTCTCAAGGGTGAATCCCTGTGCCTTCAAGTATTTGGCGGCATCATCCACAATGCCGTCATTGGCTAAAATTCTCATTTCATACTTCCTTCTATCTTAAAGTTTCTTGAGTTCTGCTTCAAGTTTGCCAAGATATTCGGCGAGCATATCGGGTGTGATGTCACCCATATGGCCCACGCGGAAGACCAGACGGCGGCCAGCTTCTTCCATGGCCGTGTTGAGCTTACCGTAACCGGGGTCCATGAGGTATCCCTGACCGCGCAGTGCTTCCTTCACGCCTTTCTTGAGCATTGCCGAGGTGACTCCGGCAGGGCAGAGCACAGTGGACAGAGTCGGGGAACGGAAGCCTTCGGGAGCGAACATCTCGAAACCGTCGAGACCTTCAACCCATTTTTCGACCATGCCGCGCATTTCAACGTGACGATCAAAGCGGCTCTGGATGCCCTCTTCGTTCACGATGCGCTCAAGCTGCACGTACATCTGGTTGGCCAGCGTGCAGTTGGGCGTGGTCAGGGTCTGGTTCTTGCGAGCGCGACCGAGTTGCTTGGTGATGTCGCAGGTGTGCCCTTTATTGGTGACCTTTTCCGCCTTTTCTTCCGCTTCCTTGCTGATAAAACCGATGCCGAAACCAGCGGGCAGGCCCAAGGATTTCTGGGTGGCGGTGGCGTACATGGCCGCGCCGGAATTGCCGAGATCAAGATCTGCTCCGCCAAAAATGGACACGCCGTCCACGATGGGCATGGCGTTGTATTTGCGGATCAGTGCGCAGACGGCTTTCATGTCGTTGGTGACACCGGTGGAAGTCTCGTTGTGAGTAAAGGCAACAACGTCCGGCTTCATTTCAGCCAGCTTCTTCTCAAGCACGTCCATGTCAATGGCCTGACCGTAATCGAACTTCAGATTCTCGGCCTTTTTGCCGTTGGCGACAGCGATGTTGTAGTAATGGTCGCCAAATGCGCCCACGGACACGTTCAGGAGAGTCTCGTCATCGGCCACCAGAGAGCGGATGGAGGCTTCCATTGCGGTGGAGCCGGAACCGAGAAACAGGACAGGCGTATACATGTCGCCCGCACCAGCCAACTTGTTCAGGTTCTCGCGGATGGGGCCGAAGCGAAGGTCATTCTCGGCATCACGATGTCCGAATTCGGGCAGGAAGGCGGCTTCCTTGACGTCCTCGCGGATATATGTGGGGCCTGTAATGAACAGCTTCAAAGGCGCAAAGTTTGTTTTGCTCATGTCGTGTACCTTTCAATGATATTGGTGAAAAAGGGAAAACCTTTTCCATATGTTAGATAAATGTCTTTGTTCATATAACGAGATTTGCAGGATGTCCAGACAGGACGCCGGTTTTGCGATCATTCGTCAATTCATGATGTTTATCGAATAAAATGCTGGAGAAGTTGAGTCCGGAGTATTTTCTCGTCCGACTGGAGCAAAAAACAAGAAATAAAAAGAAGCTAAAAAAAAGAAAAGAGATAAAGAAAGTAAGATAGGAAAAAAATGCTTTTCAGGCAGCTCTCTCGTCTTTCCTTTTTTCTTCTATTTCCCTGCCAGCCGTGGCATATCACATGGCAGGAACACTTAAATGGAAAAAATAGCAGAGACCATCCTCAACAATTTGCCGGTGGGATTGATGATCATCGAAGCCAATGGCAATATCATCGAAGCCAGCCCTTCGGCCTGCCAGATTCTCGGCTGTCCCATGGAGGGATTCGTGGGGCACAACTGGGGTGACCTCTTCCTGTCTCAGGGTGACAATCTCGAATTCTCCGAAGTCGTGCTTGAGGTCATCCAGAAGGAAACGTCCAGAATCGAGCGAATCACGCCCTATTATTTGCCTGATGGAGAGAAAAAATATCTATCGGTAATCTCCTCTGCACTGCGAGAGAAGAAGAAAATCAGTGGCATAGTGGTTCTTTTTGAAGATCTGACCGAATTGTACCGCATGCATGCCCGCGAAAAAAAGATTCTGGAACAGAACCACAAACTCGCCACCCTGCGAGCTGAGAGCCTGATCCTGTTTGCCCGGTCCGTGGCTCATCAGATCAGGAATCCGATCACGACCATCGCTGGGTTTTCCCGTTTGTTGGAACGCCGGGCGGATGATGCAAGCCGTGAACCGCTGGCGGCGATCAAGGAAGAGACCCACAAGCTCGAAACCATAGTCCGGTCCGTATCCGAATACAGCGCCATCGTCCTTGGCCCCATCACACCGGTTAACCTGTGGGTGATTATCGAGGAGGCCAAGCAGAGCATCATCAACCATCCCGCAATTTTGAATCAGGGTATTGAGTGGGAGATCGAATGCCCTGACATGAGTATCAAGGTGGACCATGATCTCATGTCACAGGTCCTTTCCGAGCTGCTCATAAACGGTGCGGAATTCTCCGGGCCGGGAGCCAGGCTAAAACTGTGCGCCAAAGAAGAAGGACAGGACATAATCATCACGGTCACTGATTCCGGTCCGGGATTCACACCGGAGGGACTCAAAATGGCCTTTGACCCGTTTTTTACCACCAAGCCAGTGGGCGCGGGCATGGGGTTGACCCGGGCCAAGCGTATCGTGAACGAGCATCAGGGAAACATCACCATCGAAAATGTGCCGGGTAACGGCGGACGAGTGATCATAACCCTGCCCATAAAGCCTTTCTGACCACGCCACACCATGTTTTAGATTGACCCCGGAGCTTTCACGTGCTTTTTTCCACTACCTATATTTCAATTGGAGACAGGCATGGATATTGAGGCGATCAAAACGCTGTTTGAAGAAAAGAACAATTTTTCCAATATGCTCGGCATTGAGTTCACGGAAATTGCTCCTGGTTCGGCCACCTGCACGATGCTCATCCGCGACGAGCACCGAAATCCGTTCGGCTCGGTCAATGCGGGAGCCATTTACACTCTGGCCGAAACCGCTTTTGGCGCGGCAGCCAATGCGTACGGCACGGTAGCTCTGGCTGTGAACCTCTCCATTGCCTACCTGAAACCCGCCATGAACGGCATCCTGACCGCCAAAGCCGAGGAAATCTCCGCAGGCGGTCACATGGCGACCTATTCCGTGAAAGTTTATGATGAGACAGACGAAATCGTGGCTGACGTTCAGGCCATGGGATATCGGATGAAGAAATCATTAGAGGAACTTGGCTAAAATGAGAGCTTTGGGCATAGACTTTGGCCTTAAGCGAGTGGGGCTGGCCACCTCTGACCGGACCGGCACGCTGGTGTCTCCGTACAAGACCATTGAGCGATCCACCCGTGACGCGCTCTTTGACGAACTCATTAAAATCATTCAAGATGAAGCAATCGAGACCATTGTGGTCGGATTGCCGCTGTCACTGAGCGGCGAGGACACGCTGACCACGAGGCAGGCCCGTAATTTTGCCGGGAGTCTGGGGCGCAGAACTGATATCCCCATTCACATGATGGACGAGAGGCTGACCTCGGCAGAGGCTGAAGAAGAACTCAACGCTGCGGGTGTACGTGGCAAGAAACGCAAGATGGCACTGGACAGCCAGGCCGCCGTCATCATCCTGCGCTCATGGCTCGAAAACGAACAATAATCATCTCTCTCGTAACGTTGGTCCTCCTGGCAGGACTCGGTGTGGCTGGCTATTACGGCCAGAAGGCGCGGCTGGAGAAGCGGTTCCTGACCGTGTCGCCGGAGACTCCGGGTCGTGATCTCATCTTTCGCGTGGAGCCGGGCCAGCCGTTTACGACCATCTCGACGAATCTCAAGAAGATCGGCCTGATAACCGATACCAGTCGTTTTTTGGAACTGGCTCGTTTCCACGGCAAGACCGCAGCCATCCGCGCCGGGCAATTCAAGCTCAGCACTGGCTGGATACCGGCGCAAATACTGCATGAGCTGACCACTTCTGCCGGAATCATGAAAAGGGCCTCTATCCGTGAAGGACTGACATGGTGGCAGACAGCGGACAAGATTCAGGCCGCCGGACTCGGCACCTCCAAAGGCTTTGCCACGGCTGTGGCCGATCCCGTTTTGCTCGCCAGATACGGTATCAAAGCCAGTGATGCCGAGGGTTTTCTTTTTCCGGAAACATATCTGCTCACCCCGCCAACAGGAGATCAATCCGCGTACATGGTCGAGACCATGATCAGGGAATTTTTCAGGAATGCCGAAAAGGCATGGCCCGACGGATTGCCTCAGTGGGAGGAAATATACAAGATCGTGATTCTTGCTTCACTGGTCGAGAAAGAGTCCGGCAATGTGTCGGAACGGGGGCGTATCTCCGGTGTTTTTCACAACCGGCTGAAAAAACGGATGCTTATCCAGGCCGATCCGACCATCATCTACGGCCTTGGCCCCGATTTTGACGGCAATATCCGAAAAAGCCATTTGCGGGACAAGGGCAACCCGTACAATACCTACGTCATTCGCGGACTGCCGCCCGGTCCCATCTGTTCGCCGGGACTGGATGCGCTCATGGCCGCCATTCACCCGGAAAAGCACAACTACTTGTATTTCGTGGCTAAAGGTGACGGCTCGCACTATTTCAGCAAGACTCTGACCGAACACAATAACGCTGTCAGAAAGTATCAACTCAGGCGCAATCGCAAGACCTACCGCTCCACTCAATAGTTTCCATCTTCGCATTTGCATTGCGGTTTATTGATATTTTTTATATTCTTATCTAGCCTGTCACGAATTGTACCGGGGAGGGGAATGATTCTTTTATGTCGCCTTTCAATTCTTTTGGGATTGACCTTCTGCCTTTTTCCCCCCATCACCGTATCCGCTCAGGACAACATCGTACGTCGTGCGGCCTTTGACATTGGTTCAGCTACCATCAAATGCACCATTGCCGATGTGGATATCTCCACAGGACACATCGTCAAGACTGTTGAAAAACTTTCCCGGAAAGTTGATTTCGCAGAGGATCTGGCAAGGTCATATGATGGCAATTTCAGCAAGGAGATCCGAAGCGAAGGCATTGAGGCCATCAAGGAAATGAAGCTCAAGGCCATTGAGCACCGCGCCCTTGAATTTTTCGGTGTCGGGGGGGCTGCGGCCCGGTCAGCCCGGAACGGACGAGCCTATTTTGTCCGGATCAAGAAAGAGACGGGTATTCCGTGCCGCGTCATTTCCGTACAGCAAGCCGCACTCCTGAGCTACCACGCTGTTCGCCAGCAACTCGATATGTCGTCCAGGGATTTGTTGGTCTGGGACATTGGCGGCAGCAGCATGAAAATGACTGCTCGACGTCCTGATGGCGGCCTGATCTTTCATATCGATGCCATGGCTTCGGTTTCCTTTAAAAATATCGTCATCAACATGATTCAGGGGAAAGACATCAATACTGTCTCATCACCCAATCCCATGAGTGAGTCCGAAGTCGCACGGGCCTTGAATTATGCCCAATCCTACGCTGAAATGAACGTCCCGCCACCGCTCATGGCCCGGATTCGTGCTTCCAGGATGGGTATGGCCGGAATCGGCGGCGTGCACTACTACTCCATCCCCGGAACTTTGGGGGGACGCGAAAAGTCCTACACTCGTGACGAAGTGAAAAAGGCTCTCAAGAAATGGACAGGCCAACCAGACGAAGCCTTTGATAGTGACTACGCCGATACCCGTTTGACAAATCTCATCCTGGTGCTTGGCTATATGCAAGCCATGGGACTCGACACTGTTTACCCGTTCAAGATCAATGAGGCGGACGGCCTGCTAGCCGTACCCGAATTTTGGTAAACTGTTAGAAAAAGGTTGATTGCGGCGTTACGCAAGGCGGCGTATGGATTTATTCTTTTCCGTGTTGAATTTTTATCGTAACCCTGCGTTCAAAGGTTGCAAAGTCCCCTCTGCATAGCTCTTGTCCTCCATATATCCTTTCAGGGACGCGATTCGCTTGTCACTGTCGGGATGGGAGGAAAAGTACTCTTTCCAATTTTCCTGATTGTGCTCGGCGTTCAGGGTCTCAAAGAAAGTGTATGCACCGGCCACATGTCCGTAAGTGCAATTGAGGACATCCAGGCCATTTCGGTCTGCGGCTGATTCCTGCTTGCGGGAAAAGGCGAGGTTGGTCAGCGCCAGCGGGTCTGATATCAGGCTGATACCGGTCGCATGCTCCACGGCAGCCGAGAGCATGATAACGATAAGTGTCCGTCCGAAACCGCGCAAATGATCGCGGTTTTTCATATGGCCCATCTCGTGACCGAGGATGAAGGTCAGCTCATTTTCTGATTCCATTTTTTCGAGCAGGCCGGACATGATCACTATCCGTCCGCCGGGAAAGGCAAAGGCGTTGATCATGTCATTTTTCATGATCACAACAGTCACCGGATGCTCCGGCTTGCCGCAATTATCCGGCATTGAGTCGAGCATTTTTTGAACGATGCGTTCCTTGTCTTTCAGCCGCTCTCCATCGACCAGAGTGTCGGAGTTGATAAATCCGAATATCTTCTGTTCGGTTTCAAACGAGATATTGGGAACGACAAGGTCCACGAAAATACCGCACACGACGAACAGGACCACGGCGACCAACAAGGCGCCGCCGACATATTTGAAAAAATCGGCTATCCAGTTGCCGGAGCTGATATTAACGTTACGCCTGGGTTTTTTCTGGCGCATGACCGGACTTCAGGTAGACAGCCGTGCCGTAGGCGATGGCCTCCACGCAGCTTGACTTTGAAGAGAGACCATAACTGATGGGTGCATATTCAAGACGCACGTTGACTATCTCCACCGCATCGCCTGCAACCTCGCGCATCCGCAGCAGGGCCTCGCGCCGCGCCCGGTCTATGATGGATTCATAGGACCTGATCGGACCTCCGAACATGGATTTGAACGCGCCCATTATCCAGCGGAAAAACTCCGCAGCAATGACGGCTTCGCCACAGACCAGTCTGGTTTCACCAACGGTCAAAAGATCGGAGGTCATGGCCTTGGTCGTTTTCAGTATCTGGTTTTCCATCGCCTCTTCACGCGTTTCAAGGGATTTGAAATGCTTGCGCTCGATGA
>JAFLJW010000367.1 GCA_022712815.1 Pseudodesulfovibrio sp.
AATCTTCGACCCCATAAAGTTCGGTGTTCAGTGCGGTTCTCTCCGAGCTGAAACCGGCGGCTTCCACCGCAAACACGCTATATTTGTGACTCAAAAGATTGGCCAGATCACTATAACAAAAAACACTGCCGCCTACAGGATGAAACAAGAATATGTTTTTGCCGCCTTCGCAGTGGCAGAGGTTGATCACAGGGCTATTGTTAACGCTTGTCTTTCCGGCAAAAAACTTTGAGAGAAGCGATATTGTCGGATGCGAGAAGAGTTCGGTTAAGGTTATGTGCAATTCCAACTCTTTTTCGACCATGGCTATAAACCGGATGGCCAAAATACTATGTCCGCCCAGATCGAAAAAATTGGCATCCCCGTCAACGACATCAAATCCGAGGAGTTTTTTCCATATCTCTGCCAACTTCTCTTCTACAGGACCGGAGAGCTTACGCCCTTCACTGTTTTTCTCCCGAGCGTGAGGCGAAGGCAGGGCTTTTTTATCCACCTTTCTGTTTATTGAAAAAGGCAACTCCACCATGGACACAAAATAACTCGGCACACAATACGATGGCAGAAGTTGTTCAAGATAGTTCTTCAGCTTTGCACCATCAACATTGCCAACGACATATGCGGCAAGGCTTCTCTCTTCATGAGCACCAAAGGTGTCGGCCACAACGGCAACCTGCTTAACGCCCGGAAAACCGGCGATTGTGCTTTCCACCTCACCGATTTCAACGCGGTTGCCTCGAATTTTAACCTGCTGATCTTCACGCCCCATGTAGAAAACAAGGTCTTTTTGTATGAATCCATAGTCACCGGTCATATACCAACGGCATCCTTCGGCTTCCACAAAAGCTGTTGAACTCTCGTCGTTGAGATATCCTCTGGAAACCCCGGCTCCTGATATCCATATCTCGCCAGTAACCGAATCCGGCAACGCCTTGCCGTTTGCATCTCGAATCGTGACAGAGGTCCCCGCAAACGGTTTGCCGATGGGATATGCTGAAAATTCGTTATGGTTATCAAAATCAATGCGATACGTGCTCGTATCCACAGTGCATTCAGTGGGACCGTAGACATTGAAGAGCACCACGCCTTCATTCCCGGCAACGGCGTAGAACTTTTGTACGGATTCAGGACGAAGTATCTCTCCTGCCAGCAGTATCTTTTTCATGGGCAAAGAAAGCTCATGTTCAAAAAGATATTCAACCAGAACATTGAAAAATGCTGGCGTCATATCGCAAACATCTATTTTATTCTTAGCAATGCTTTCATAAAAGTTCTCAGGACTCTTTCGATCCCTGTCTGACAATATATACAAAGCCTTGCCGACACATAAGGATAAGGCAACCTGCTGTATCGAAGCATCAAATGAGAGTGGAGCGACCAAAGCAACTCGTTCACAACCGGCAGAATATTCACTCAGGGCTTTGATGATATGAAGAAGATTCCGGTGCTCGACGACAATACCCTTGGGAATCCCTGTGGAGCCACTTGTATACACAATATACGCAGCTTGCTCTGGAGAACATACAGGAAAACCCACTTGAGGCAGTGCCTGCATGTAATCAGTCCCAAAACGGGTTCGGACAACAGGCGCGGGTGATATTTCTTTTTTTTCGATAACAACATCAAAGCGATAGTCAGCTATTTCCGCACAATCCACATTGGGACGGGAAATTGAAATTTCTACAGGGGCCGGGCTTTCCGCTGCCCAGGAAGTGAAAAAACTCTGAGGCATGAACAATTCAGCCGAGACATCGAAGCGGATCAAGCCATTGTTGTTTTCCGATTCCAGGGCATGTTTTTTCAGAGCCTCCCTAAAGCTGTCTCTCTTTTCAAGGTCCCAAACAGAACCGATAAACAAAACGCCATCGTCGGAGAGCTTCGCTACCGCATGGTCCAAAACTTTTCGCAGATAATTATAGCCCGGAAAGCTTTCAACGACGCTGTTCAGGTTGATAAGATCAAAATCTTCGCCCTCCAGAAAACAAATATCGATGGCTTCCATCTGGTGAACTTTTACCGCATTATCAACAGCGTACTCTTCAACACGATCCAGCTCATTTTGGGCCAACTCCACTGCGGTATACTGACTTGAAGCATCAATCAGCCCCTTTGCAACGACTCCAGACCCACTTCCGATGTCAAGAATCCTCTTTTGCTTTTTCCCAGCAATGTTGCTTTTCGTCAGGATATTGGCTGGCAGGTCTTCAAGCACCTCCATAGACACCATTTTTGCATCAAAATAACTCTTCCAGCCCTGATCGCTGCCTCGGTCCGCAATATGCTCCCAAAAGGCTGTGCTTTTCAGCTCCGTTCCTTTTTCAATGGCATCTTCAAACTCCGGGGCATCAAGGCAAAGGATATGTGAAATTCCGGGAATCTTATGCTGGAAATACTCAGCTTCACGAAGGCTTGAGCTGTCCGCCAGAATTAACTGAGCGGGTTTGAGCATTATTTCCTGCCTGGGCAGCGGGAGTTCTTTCTCGACCGGCAAATAAACCGCTCCGGCCCGCATGGCACCAAAGGCCGCAGCAAGAACAAGGTTCCCTCGTTCGCACAAAACTCCGACAACGGCTTCGTCGCCGTAGTTCATCTTCAAAATGAAACTCGCTATGGCTGAAGAGATCGTATCAAGCTCTGCGAAACTCAAAGACATCTCGTCATCGACCAACGCCACACGGTCAGGGAAAACACGCACTACGTTACTGAACAACTCCTCAAAAGAGGAGCCATCGTATGCGGCTTCGTGTTTCTGATCAGTCTCTTTTATTGAAACATCAAATTGAAAGTCAGATATTTTCACGACACACGCACCTTCACAACGTCATCTAAAAAGAGTTCAAAATACCCCAGCCAATTCTCCGCAGTTTCAGCAGTCAAAAACTGTCGATCATAGTCAAAACGCAAAACCATTCCACCTGGAATATCTTGCGCGAAACAGACAAGATCATAGTTTCTCTCAAAACTCACA
>JAFLJW010000111.1 GCA_022712815.1 Pseudodesulfovibrio sp.
TCAATGCATGAAAATTCGGTGCCGAGAGCCAACTTTAAACGGAGCTTTGCCGCATGAGCATAGAGAGCCTCATCCGGAAAAGCATCCTGTTCGCAAATGCCAAGGCCCTCAAGGCCGTTCTGCTTCGCAAGACTCAGCAATAACCTGCCGGGAATCTTGCTCTCCTGCGAGATATTGGAATGAGTGTGCATATCATATTGCACAGATTGCTTGATCGTTCGAGAAAACATGCCACCACCTTACATCCCATACTTCTTCATCTTTCTGTAGAACGTACGGCGGGGTATTCCTGAAAGCCTTGATGCCTCGCTGACATTGCCGGCAGCCTTCTCAAGAAAACGCAGCAACTCCTTTTTCTCGAAATTTTCCATGACCTGATCCTTCTTGGACTGGAATGCATCCACTGTTTCAAGAGTACCTGGCGAATGATAACTGATCGGGCAACCGAATGAACCGGAGTCGTCGATGCGCAAGGCCAAATCCTCAGGGGTGATGAGACCGTCCCTGCACAAGATTGCAGCGCGTTCGATGATATTTTCCAGCTCCCTTACGTTGCCAGGCCAGTCATACCGGCTCATACATTCCAGGGCAGCGTCAGAAATACCGTTCAATTTCTTGTTCAGCTTTTCTTCAGCCTTGGTGACGAAATGGAAGGCCAGGTAGGGGATATCGATTTTCCTCTCCCGAAGCGGAGGTATGTCGATAGTGAACGTATTGAAACGATAGAATAAGTCCCGCCTAAAAAACTCATTTTTAACGGCATATTCCAAGTCCCTGTTAGTGGCGGCAATGACTCTGACATTGATTTTCTGAATTTCAGTACTTCCGACCCGGCGTATTTCTCCTGTCTGGAGGAACCGCAGCAATTTGGCCTGAAGCTCGGGCAGCATATCTCCGATTTCATCCAGAAAGAGCGTTCCACCGTCGGCTTCTTCGAACAACCCTTTTCTATCGCTTTCGGCACCTGTGAAAGCACCCTTTTTGTAACCGAAGAGTTCACTTTCCATGAGCGTCGAGGTCAACGCAGTACAATTGATGGAAATATAGGGACGATTGCGCAGACGGCTTGCCTGATGAATGGCCCGTGCAATCAAATCTTTTCCAACTCCGGTTTCACCCAACAACAGGACAGTTGTCGGCGTTGCTGCGACACGATCAATGAGATCCATGACATCGCACATCTGAACCGATTTGCCGATGATACGGGTTTCTCCACCAGACCGTTGCTCGATTTCCCGCTTGGCAGCATGATAGCGGTCACGAAAACGCGACTCTTTTCGCAAAGAAGCCGTCAGCAGGCGAATCAACCTTGCCGCCACTTTTTCAAGAACGACCACGTGATCAGGCTTATGCCGGTTAATGTGTTCGGAAACACTCTTGTTTCTTGAGGCATTGACGATGACATCCAATTTATGAGCATCACCAAATGAAGACAGCTTGTTGACCAAAGGGACACCGATGTCTTTTGCGAGCGTTATACTCGACGGATCTGCCTGTATGTCCAGCAGACAGGCAATCTCGACACCATGCACATCCTTGACCGCCTTGATGAACGGGACACATATTTTCCCCGAGCCTGCAATCATGACCTGTATCTTGGTATCTTTCCACATATTCCCTCCATCGGCTGGCTGGTCTTTATGGGGCCACGCCAATACCGAAAAATCGGAAATACTGGTGCCCCTTGTTCCTTATAAGGATGCTCCAACCTTGCGAATAAGGCGAAGAAGCTGGTTGGTGAATCCCGACTCGTTGTCGTACCAGATGATGCACTTGACCATCCGGTCGGACATGACGGTAGTGCATAGGCCATCCACGACCCCACCGTAAGTGGACCCAAGATAATCGGTAGAGACAAGCGGAATTTTGGTATAGCCCATGATCTCTCTGAGTTCGCCTTCAGAGGCTGCCTTCAGTGCTGAGTTCACGTCTTCAACAGTAACATCGCGACTGACATCGACTACCAAATCTACCAGTGACACATTCGGAGTGGGCACTCGAACGGCCATGCCGTCGAGCTTGCCTTCTAGTTCGGGGATGACCTGCGTCACGGCGCGGGCTGCACCGGTGGTTGTCGGCAGCATATTCACAGCCCCGGCCCTGGCCCGCCGCAGATCCTTGTGCGTTCCGTCCAGGATTCGCTGACTCATGGTGTATGAATGAATGGTGGTCATGAGCCCTCGTTCTATACCGAAGGATTCGTGCAACACTTTGGCGACCGGGGCCAGGCAGTTGGTTGTGCATGACGCGTTTGAAATAATTTTATCCTCCGGCCTGAGCAGATGGTCATTGACGCCCATGACGATGGTTGCATCGCAGCCTGAACCGGGAGCACTGACAACAACCTTTTCACAACCACAATCGAGCATCCGTGAGCAACTCGTGCGATCATTAAATGCTCCGGTGCTCTCCACCACGATATCAACGTCCCAAGCTCCCCAACTCCATTCACCGGGCGCATCGCGAGTGACAACTACCTGGTCACCATTCATCATAAAACCGTCCTTATTGGCTTCTACTTCAGCATCGAACGTACCGTGAACTGAATCGTATTGAAGCAGGTGTGCGAGTTGACCGTTGTCAGCTCTGGCGTTGACAACTGCAAGCTCAAATCCGTCTTCCTTTGCAAGAAGCCGAGCCAAATAACGTCCTATGCGCCCAAATCCGTTTATCCCGATACGAACACTCATATTTTCTCCTTTCCGACTGGTCATTGCCCGGATATTTTATTTTGAAGTACGCCTGATCGGAAAGAGCCATACCCCGTAAAGCTAGCACAACACGCCTCGAATCCATACTATTCGGGGGCCAATTTCCTTCCAGTGGCAGTTTCTAGTTGGTAAGCGGTTCAACATTCTTTCAAAGAACACACTGTCGATAAAATAATAAATTATATCAAGCCCATACCATTTTGACAGCAAAAGAATACAGCCTGTAAGCTTCGATTCTACCGTTTATCGTTTGATTCATTCCGTTCACTTGGAAAAACACCCCTGCCATATGAACCTGACTACGAATTAACCAGCCCCGGAGAACTGGAACAGGCTTCTCCCATAAACGTTTGGAGCCGTTCATCGTATGGGGGGTGGCCGAAAAAGGCCGAACCGGACACAAGCACGTTGGCCCCGGCATGACGAAGCTCGGCGATGTTATCCGGTGTCACTCCGCCATCCACCTGGATCAGGGTGTTTGCTCCCATCTGTTCGATCTCATGCGAAAGGTCTTTGATCTTGTCGATAGTAAACGGAATGAACGACTGGCCGCCGAACCCGGGGTTCACACTCATGATCAAGACCATGTAGAGTTGTGGGAGCAGATACTTGACAACGCTGAGTGGAGTATGCGGATTGAGGGCGATGGCCGGATGCGCACCGAGTCTGGTGATCTCGGCCACGGTCCTTTCCAGATGAGTTTCAGACTCAGCGTGTACACAAATGAGATCAGCCCCGGCATCGACAAACTCCTGAATGTAGCGACCAGGATTATCAATCATCAGATGGACATCAAAAAAGAGATTGCTCTCCTTGCGACATCTGGCGATGACCGGTGGCCCGAAGGTAATATTCGGAACAAAATTCCCATCCATAACATCCCAGTGGACCCATTCAACACCGGCACGTTCAAGTGACGCGAGTTCTTCGGCCAATCGGCTGAAATCGGATGAAAGGAGCGATGGTGACAAGATGACGACATTTGAGTTGTCCATGATCTCTCCCGGGAGTTATTGGGGCTGCCTCAGTGAAGCATATTTTCCGTCTGCGTAGCCGACAGCCATTGTCTCATGATTGCGAGGTTTGATCGTCTGACCCCACCCGGAAGAACCAAAAGCCAGAAAACGAGATCGGCAGACTTCCTTCATGGCCTTGGTGGCCTCGGAAAGGAATTTACGCGGATCGAAGTTGCCAGGATTTTCCGTAATGTGCTTTCGGACGGCTCCGGTGGATGCCAGGCGTAAGTCGGTGTCTATATTAATTTTGCGCACACCATGCTTGATGCCTTCCTGGATCTCCCGGACCGGGACACCATATGTCTGTGGTAGTTCCCCGCCAAACTCGTTAATGGTCTTGAGCCACTCCTGCGGCACCGATGACGACCCGTGCATGACCAAGTGCGTGTCCGGAATACGGGCATGTATCTCTTTGACGCGATCAATGGCGAGTACATCCCCGGACGGCGGGCGGCTAAACTTGTAAGCCCCATGACTGGTACCAATGGCAATGGCCAATGCATCCACCTGGGTCTGCTCAACAAAATCAGCAGCCTGATCCGGGTCAGTCAACATCTGTTCCCGGCTGAGTTTTCCTTCAGCACCCACGCCGTCTTCCTTGCCAGCAGTGGCCGTCTCCAAAGAACCGAGCACTCCAAGTTCTCCTTCAACAGAAACACCGCAAGCATGGGCCATGTCCGCGACTTTTCGTGTAACATCGACATTATACTCGTAACTGGATGGGGTACTTGAATCTTCCATGAGGGAACCATCCATCATGACAGAACTGAAACCGTTCTGGATGGCCTGGATGCACACACCGGGCGAAGCTCCATGATCCAGATGCAGGCAGACGGGAATGGATGGCCATTCTTCAAGAGCTGCCAGAATGAGATGACGGAGGAAGGTCGAACCGGCGTACTTCCGTGCACCGGCAGAGCTCTGCAAAATGACGGGGCTGTCGGTTTCGTCTGCAGCCTCCATAATCGCCCGGACCTGCTCCATATTATTGACGTTGAAGGCGGGCACGCCGTAACCGTTGGTCGCGGCGTGGTCCAAAAGTTGTCTCAGTGAAATGAGTGCCATAAAAGCATCCTCCTGAATGTTATCGAATTGTTTCTTCAACTTTACAGATGCGCATGGAATTCGTTCCACCACATTCACCTGCAATATCGCCGCTGGTGGTGATTACAAAATCACCAGGCTTGACCGCACCGAGCCTGACAAGTTCAGCCGCAGCAGCCTCGTGCTGCTGTGATGCACAGACTGAATCCGGATTGAAATTGACGGGGTACACTCCCCGATACAGGGAGACCTTGCGGCGAGTTTGTTCATTCTTGGACAAGGCGAAAATAGGAATACCTGAACTGATCCGTGACATCCAAAGCGGAGTACTACCCGATTCAGTAAAAGCACCGATGGCAGCCGTCCCTGTATGGTTGGCCGCATACATGGCTGACATGGCGATTGTTTCGTCGATATGGGAAAACCGAGTGTCGATCCTGTGACGTGATCTCCTGACTGACTCCTGTTTCTCAGCCTCAAGGCAGATGTTGCTCATTGCTGCCACAGCTTCCACCGGATACCTGCCCACAGCGGTCTCAGCCGAGAGCATGACACCGTCCGTACCATCCAAAACAGCATTCGCCACATCAAAAACCTCGGCCCGCGTGGGAATCGGATTTGAAATCATGGAATCCATCATCTGCGTGGCTGTGATGACCACACGATTAAGGATGCGAGCCCGCTTGATGAGCATTTTTTGCACGGCAGGCAGCTTGGCATCGCCGATCTCGACACCAAGATCTCCGCGAGCCACCATGATCCCGTCCGAAACACTGATGATTGTCTCGACATACTCCAGGGCCTCGGCTCGCTCGATCTTGGCGAGTATGGAACCATGCCAACCAAGCCCTGCAAGAATCTCCCTGGCCTCGTCGATATCCGAAGCGTTGCGAACGAATGACAAGGCGAGATAATCAGCCTGCATTGTCGCCACAGCTTTCATGTCTTCCCGGTCCTTATCTGTCAGAGCACCAGCAGAAAGGCCGCCGGAAAGCACATTGACGCCCTTGCCGCCAGACAGGATTCCCCCGGTGACCACTGTACAATGCACCTCGCTACCCTTGATTTTCTGAACTTCAAGAATATATTTCCCGTCATCAAGAAGCAGAAGGCTGCCTGATGCGACATCTTCAGCCAGTGACGGATACGTAATGCCTACGCGATCAAGGCTGCCATCCTGCGTTGCAACAGACGGATCAATGATGAAAGGTTTCCCTTCCTCCAAAGTAATTGTACTGCTCTTAAAACCTCTAATTCTAATCTTCGGTCCTTGCAGGTCAGCCAGGACACCAACCGTTCGGTTCAACCCGACAGCAATATCACGCACCAAACCAGCAGTTTTAACATGGTCCTTCGCGGTGCCATGAGAAAAATTAAGCCTGACCACATCAACTCCAGCCTGGATCAACCTTCTCAAAGTTTCCCTGTCCGAAGAGGCTGGCCCCAAAGTCGCCACAATTTTAGTACGCCGAAGTGTTTTTTCCATCATGTGTATTGATTTGCCCGTGTTTCAAGGATGTCGACAGCCGGGAGGGTTTTGCCTTTCAAAAATTCGAGAAAAG
>JAFLJW010000189.1 GCA_022712815.1 Pseudodesulfovibrio sp.
TGGAATCGACAAACTATAGGGCTAGCATCACAATTGGGTTTCTTCGGCTGTGACGCGAAATAACAGGAGGACTAGTCTGGTGGCCGTTTGGCCCGGAGCAATCCGCCAGATGAAATATTATTCCGGACCTATACCTGTAGACGCTTTGAGTTGATCGTTCTCGGACGGGGGTTCGATTCCCCCCGCCTCCACCACTGTCATTGATTACAGCCGCTTACGGCGAAATCCGCATCGAAAGACCCGGTTTCACACAAATATGTGATACAAAACGGGGTGTTTCGATGCGGATTTCTCATTCTCCAGCCGACCTTCTCTCTATCTTGGAAGACCTCACTGGTCGTGATGTCAGCGTAAAGTTCCACAAAAAAGCCCTGACATTCACTGGAGACACTACATCGTTCCAAACACTGCAACTCCAGATCATTGGAGCCGTGGCACAGTTTGAACGTGAGATCATCAAGGAACGTCAGCGTGAAGGTATTGCCAAGGCTCAAGCCAAGGGCAAGCATTGCGGTAGGAAGGCCAAGCTGTCTGATGGGCAGGTCGGTGAGATCAAGAAGCGCATTGAGGATGGAGAGGAGAAGAAAGCCCTTGCCGCTGAATACGGCATCAGTAGGCAGACTCTGTACAGGATTATCAAGGAGTAGCTGAAGCCGTCTCTCTCATTCGCCCTGTGGCGCACGTTAACGCCCTACCCTGACTCGTTGATCGAATGATTAAGTAGGACGGCTCTATAGGCGTCCGCAAATGCCCGCCCTGACTCACTTCATGGATGGTTTTTGTTTTGTCCTTGTTTCTCTCTTGGGGTGTATCTGTCTTTTTGCCTACCCTCTTCGCACTTGACTACATTCGCAGGTTGACTACATATTATTCTAACAATCAATCAGGAGTGCATATGAACATAAAACGAATGGTAGCAGATTTAGGTGGAGAGAAGGTTCTTATCGTCAGAAAGAACGGAGATCGATATGAAGATGTTTCAGCGGTTGTATCTGAGGATCGTGCATTCTTCGATGCTGGTGATGGTGTGGTTGATCTCGGAGACGAAATACACAGGGAAACTCCGACAGGAGTCGTTGTCTACATTGTAGAAGACCCCGGCTACTTCGCAAAGTCATCTATGTCCTCTGCACACTTCCAATCTAAAACTCGACGTTCCAATAAGCCTGTACCGTCACAACCCACCATGATTGAAAACGTTCACTTACACGACAACGCTCGCATAAATGTCAACTCCACAGACAATTCAACAAACACAGTCCAGAAGGACAACGTCTACAATGACCTACGAGAGAAGCTCTCCGACGAAATCACGGATGTAGCGGTCAAAAAACAAGCCCTTGCTATTGTCAATGAACTTGAAGCAGCTAAAAATGAAACGGAGTTCAGCGAATCAACGGGGAAAATGATGAATCTGGGTGTACAAGTTGCTACGATCTTTGGACCATTTGTACCTCTACTTGCTCCACTTATTGGAGGCTGATGATGCCCTCATGGAAAGAACGATTTGCTGGCGGCACAGCCCTTCTCACAAAGCTCTCTGACAACGCTCAGAAAATCGATGATCTGCGAGACGAGAAGAACCTACTTGAATTTCAACAACAAGCCCTCGACCTTCAACGCATACTTTACGAAGCCGAACAGGAAATCTTTCGTCTCAATCAAGAGGTGGATGAGCTAAAGGACAAGATGAGGCACACCGACTCATTAGAGTTCGATGAAAAACTGGGAGTTTACCGCAAGGATGGAGACCCATTAAGCTACTGCGCCAACTGCTTCCACACAAACGGCTCACTTGTTCCTTTACAGGTTTCCAGCGGTATCAAATGTACTGTTTGTGGAAAGGTCTTCAAGAACCCTCCCGCAATGGTCGCATTTTCAAGATGAATTACTACCCCGACGATGTTTTCAACATTAAAGCCATCAAAGTATTCCTAGGGTTGAAGCAATGAAGAATCCTTTCAAACACCTCATAAATATCAAGCCCAAAGAGGAGTACCAAACCATACTCCCCATAGGCATCCTTGTTCTCGCCGTGGTCATGATATTGGGAGCAATCCTGATATGGTGGACACCCTTCACAAGCTTTCTTGGGCATGCCTCAGAGGGGATTACCAACCTCGTTATCATTCAAAACATAGGGCTGTTCTTTGCTGGTGGGGTCGGCCTCTTTTTAGCTTGGTCTCGCGCTAACAGCATGACACGTCAGGCAAATGTGGCAGAACAAGGACATATTACTGATCGAATCATCAAGGCTACTGAGAACCTTGGTAGCCAAGAAATGCACATTAGAATCGGGGCAATTTACACTCTCTGGCGCACCGCCCAAGACACCAACCGAGAGATGGATAAAACCGCTGTATTGGATATTATCTGTGCCTTCATCAGAAAACCAACCAATGATCAGGATGCAGCCCTTCTAGAAACAACTAGAGAAGATGTGCAAATAGCGGTGTCATTGGTTAGCACACAAACCTACCAACTAAACCTTACCCATCATTATTCTTTGAATCTATCTGGAGCCAATCTTCGAAAAGCAAACCTCAACGGGTGCTTCCTCATTGGTGCCAATTTAGACAAAGCCGACTTTTTTGAAGCTACCCTTACAGACGCGAACTTAAGCGGCGCATCAATGTACGAAACCCAGCTCCAGAGAGCAGCTCTTCTTGGGGCTAAACTCAATAGGGTCAAAGCTTTTAACGCAAAGTTTTATAAATCAAGCCTAGTTGGGGCAGAACTCCAACAGGCCATGCTGATGAAAGCCGACTTCACAAGAGCTATTTTATCAGAAGCAAACATGGACAAGAGTAACATGATTTCTGCCAATTTCACTGGGGCTGAGATTGGGTTGGCAACTGCCAGAGATGCCCAAATGTCAAAAGCAAATTTAGAGAGTGCAAGCCTAGTGGGAACAGACTTGAGTGAAACGACAATGGTAAAAGCAAACCTTAAATGGGCTGGACTACAAGCGACAGTACTAGTTGGTACAGACATGTCACACGCCAATCTAGAAGAAACTCTAATGTTTGACGCTATAATTGATAAAACATCATTTCATTTCGCCAATCTAGAAGGAGCAAGCATACACAGAAAGCAGTTAGAAAAGGCTCATCTATCTGAAGACCAGCTTACTTCAATGGACATCAAAGAGCCTTGACACCGCCTTCACACAAAGGTGATACAAATTCAGCGTCCATTTGCAACGGGTCAAAAGTTGCGGACCAAAGATTTCAGGTGGTTGGCATCCAAATTGGTGGAGGCACTCAGCTCCCCCCGCCTCCACCAAGCCCCATGTAAACAAAAAACCCCGCACTGTAACTGTGCGGGGCTTTTGTTTTTCTATCCTGGAAATAACCTTACCACTTGGACCGGCCTGGAGGCATGTAGAAGAACTCTACCCGCCGGTTCATCTGCTTGTTGTCTTCTGTAGTACTGGGCAGGATTGGCTTGGCACTGGCGTATCCGACTGCCTTCATGCGCTTGGCCGGGATATCAGAATGTTCCAGAATATACCGCAAGCAAGCTGCTGCCCGTGCAGCAGAGAGCTCCCAATTGGAGCTATACAAAGAGGATTCCGACTTATCGCCATCGGTATGTCCGCGAATAATCAAATTGAAATTGTTGCCAGTCATTCCCTCTATAACGGCTTGCAGCCCTTTTCCGGCGGCAGGAGTGAGAACGGCTGCCCCTTTGGCAAACATGGCATGGTTGCTCAAACGAAGCATGACACCGGATTTGTCGCTGCTGACACGGGCCATGCGCGATAAATCCTTGGCTCTGATAGCCTTCTTCACACGAGCACCCAGTTCAACGATTTCCCGGTTCTCACGCACACTACGACGCTCTTTGAAGTTCGTCTCGGCATATGGGGCCGAAAGAGCCCCACGGTCGTCATGCTGGACTCCCAAAGCCTCTTGAACGGACCCCATCATCTTTCTGAAATTATTGACGTCTGAATTGGTAAAGGAAAGGAGCAACACAAAAAAACATAGCAACAGGGTCACCATGTCGGCAAAGGTCGCCATCCATGCCGGGATGCCTTCATCCTTTGAAGGTGGAGCAGACTTAACTCCGCCGGATTGTTGTTCTAATGCAGCTTCTTGTTCAGCCATCGCATCTCAACCTTGCTACCACGCATCACGCTGCGGCATATGGAGGTAAAACTCTACACGTTGATTCTTCATTCTGTTCGCATCGGTATCATTGGGTACAGCCGGGCGCGTATCAGCATAACCAACGGCTTTTGCACGACTAATCTCAATGCCGCCCTTATCAAGGATATAATCAAGGGCCACCGCAGCTCTGGCAGCGGAAAGCTCCCAATTGGATGGATACCGTTTTGTGGCAATACTCTTATTGTCAGTGTGCCCTCGTACAACAAGGCTCAATTTGTAATCCTTGAGCACCAAGATGACTTTATCAAGAATTCTACTTGCTTCGGGAGACAGGTCAGCAGATCCGGATTTGAACAAGGAGGCTGAGTTGGCACTGAAAATCACGCCGTCCCGATCAGCCGTAACACCGGTTCCCTCTTTCACCTCATCAGGTTCTTCTTCCATCAGAGACTTGATTCGCATGACGACTCCCAAAAGAAGACGTTCATCATGAGAAATACTGGCAGCCAGATTCTTGGCTGTCGGACTTGTATTGAAAAGAGCCATATCCTCAGACACGGCACGGATCTCCCTGACGCCAAACGCTCCCTTCAAAGACCCCAGCGCATCTCTGAATTTCTCTTCACTCTGTTCGGCAAAAGAAAGCAACAAAACAAAAAAACACAGCAGCAACGTCACCAGGTCGGCAAATGTCGCCATCCATGCTGGCAGCCCCTCATCTCCCGGAGGTTCCTCGGGCGGCTTTCTCCGTATTTCTTCCACTTGTTCAGCCATGTCACACTCCGAAACCAATACGCTTGTTTAAGCGGAATCTTCACGTAAAGCAGGTGATAAGAACGCCTGAAGCTTTTCCTTGACCACGGAAGGATGGTCGCCACGTTGAAGCGAAGAGACACCTTCAACCATGATTTGCATGAACAGCGCGTCTTCAGTTGATCTTTCTTCAAGCTTGGTGGACATCGGCAGGAAAATGCAGTTGGCCAGAACCGCACCGTAAAAGGTCGTCAAAAGTGCAACTGCCATCGCAGGCCCGATTGATGCTGGATCATCAAGATTCGAAAGCATGTTGACCAGTCCGATCAATGTACCGATCATCCCGAATGCAGGAGCCATATTTCCCATTCCCTTAAAAACAGCCTGCCCCTGGCGATGGCGCTGCTTCATGAACTCCAGCTCGATCTCCATGACGGACCTGACCAGAGACTCGCTTGCACCGTCAACAACAAGCATCACTCCTTTCTTCAGGAACGCATCTTCAATATTGACTTTTTCAAGAGCGATAAGGCTTTCTTTACGCGCAGTATCAGCCAGGGATGTAATCAGACGGACGATCTCAAGAGGATCATTTGACTTGAAGAGTAAAGTCTTCATGCCGACTTTGATCGCGCCGATCACCGCTCCCATGGGAAACATGACAAAAGTAACAGCAAAGGTTCCGCCTAAAACGACAACAACAGAGGGTACATCAATGAACCCTGCTGCGTTTCCACCCATGAAGATGGTCACGACAATAAGACCCAAAGAACCGGCAAGACCTATTAAAGTTGCAATATCCATAAGTTATCTTTTAATTTTTTTTGTTGAAGAACCAATTTTGACTTCATCGTTTTCATAATAAAAAAATACATCTTCCAAAAAATCATCCACTTTAAGGTACGCGGATCCAATACTTATTTCTACTCCGGGCTTGACGACCCCAGGAACAAGAATCTTGCATTCCTCAAGCCGTTCAGTCCCATGAATTCCTTCCCAAAGCTTGAGGTTGAGCATTTTGATCAGCTTCAGTTCCCTGAGTGCGGATTCCAATTTTGGTTCATACTCGACTTTAAATTCATCCCCTTTGTTCAAAAGACCTTCAAAGGATGAAATATCAGCGTGAAGTCTCTTGATTCGGTCATTATACTCTTGATCAGCATACAATAACGTTGGCTGATAACCAAGAACAAGTGAAGTATTCGTATCAAGTCCCCCACCAAGTTGTTCACCAACATACACATATTCATGGCAATAAATATTTCCACCAGTAAGACGCCCGCCGACAGCAAGGCGTTTACCCGCGTAAACATTTGTATGCATTAAAGCGCCCTTGATCAGAATATCTTCTCCTGCCTTCAGGGTGGCAAATTCACAAAACGCCAATTTTATACACTTGCCAGCTTCAAGAAAGGCCGTTTTGCCGCCCTTTACACCGCCAGGACAATTAAGGTTATTCAAAGCCTCAATACGAGCACCTTCAATCTGACCTTGAACGATAACATCCCGCCCTTGAATAGAGAAACCGCTACGAACCGAACCGCAGACTGTCAGATTGCCTATAAAATTAATGTTTCCTGTATGGAAATCAATTTCACCGGATATGGTAAGGGATTCCTGAACAATAATTTTACCGTTTTTATATCCAACACAGCCGTTAACCGCAGCATACAGCTTATTTGGAAACTTGCGCTTGACTCCCGTTCCCCGGCCTGCCGGAAAAACCATCTCTTCACTGACATAACGAGGATCAGCGGCATCATCACCACTGTCCAGTGGAAACCACTCGGCTATGACAGATCCAGCCTCAACATTTTGAACAAAATTTAACTCATAATGGTCAACACTTCCATCGGCCTGCTCTTCAGGCTTCAGGTTGGCGTGATCCAGATCCGGGTCAAAATGGTGCTTCAGGAAAAAAGGCATTCTGCCTCTGGTATTGTAATAATTGGCACTTTGTTCCGATCTGCATCGGTCAAACAAATACATCACAACAGAACTATCTATAATCATACATCTTTTTAGGATTTTGTATCATATAAAAAAAACCATTAACCGTCAACATCTTACAATGATTATTAGTTGCAAACAAAAGGATTCTTCGCCCTAAAGATATAGACAAACTTGCCGATACAATAAACGTAAGGGATAAATTAGGTTGGAATGATTCATGTAACACCAGGGAGGGAGGCCATGAGTATTCCCGAAATATCAATTGAGATGAAGCAAGACCTGCGCCCGGAGAAGATTCTCCCGGCTAGGAATATGGTTAGACAGTCCGCTCATAGCGAGAATGAGATGGTTTCCGTCGATGCCATTCACAAGCAAAGTAAAGCACAAGCGGACAACCAATCCACTGATTTTTCTAAGGAAAAATTGAACTCGTTGATATCAGAAGCCGAAGAACACCTCGAAGCCAATGACGTTAATTTAAAGTTCAAGATTCTTGAAGAAACCAATACGGTTCAAGTCGAGATCATCGACTCTGACGGAAAGACTATCCGAAAGATTCCCGGAGATGACTTTCTCAAGCTATCGAAGTCTCTAAAGAATCTCGGCCAGGGCTTCCTCGACGAAGTATCCTGAAGACAACTTCAGACATAATTGCTAACCAAACTCCCCTCCTTCTGAGACAGAGGGGGGCTTTGGCGGTTCCCCGATACAGTATCACGTGCTTGCCAACAACTCTTAGCTGATGCATACTCTATAAAAGATTAGTATTTGAATTTGGAGGCTCGTATGTCTGACATCAGTATTTCTGCCGACACAATGCAATCCATGGCTTTCGACAACCAGTTGTCCGGACCTGAATCCATCAAGGACACAACCAGTGAGATCGCATCCGGGGTCAATCAAGGTAGTGGCATGGACTCCATGGAACAAACTGTGGCCGGAGCGGAAGTCGCATCAAGGACCACCGATTTTTTAGGAGCAGGCCCCGACTTCAGTTCAACTGGTACCGACATTGATGTCCAACATGCCATCAGTTCTACCATGGCTGATGGCATGGGCAGTATCACCGACAAGGTTATCTAGGAAAAGATTGATTTTGCAAATAAGAAAGGCCCTGCCGACTGGCAGGGCCTTTCTTATTTTTTCACTTTAATTTCTACCACACCTTGGAACGCTGTTTTTCAAGTGCTTTTTCCTGCTCGTCAAAGGAATCGAATCCTGCATGACGCATGGCACCTTCAACAGTATAGTGCCAATCCCAGCTGGCATAGATAACCGGCTTGTGGAACAGGGAACGGAACTGCTCCATCTCCTGACGGTAGAATTCTTCCTTGGGAGTCTCCATGTGTTCACGAAGCTGCTCGCTGAAACGATCCAGTTCACCTTCGTACCATTCCATGAAGTCTTCGGGAGACTTGTATTTCTTGAGGATATGCCCGTAGCTGTTTGCTTCAAGCAGGTTCCTGAGATTGTTCACATGCTCTTTCTTGAGCCATTTACCCAGATCGCGAGTCTTGATGTTCTCGGCCTCAATGGCCGCCATGTCAAACTTGGTCTGCCGGTAGGTATCAGGCACAACCGAAGCGGACACGATTCCTGCAATTGCAACAAGGCCGCGCAGAATAAGGCTGTTGCTCACGCCCTGTCCGCAGAAGCCTACTTTCTTGCCGACCTTCTGACCGGCAAAGATCGCTGCCAGGATTGCCCAGATAACAGCCGGATCTTCCTCGTCATAAATATGCTGAAGGCTGGCATTATCACGGTCAGTGGCCAGAACCATCTGCGTCATATCATTGGAACCGATGGAGAATCCATCCACTTCCTTGAGGAATTCCTTACACAAAATGGCATTACTCGGAATCTCGGCCATGAGAATGACCTTAAGGCCATCTTTACCGGATTGCAGATTATGAACCTGCCTGAGGTATCGCTTCATGCTGCGGGCTTCTTCCAGACTGCGAACAAACGGGAACATGATGCTCAGGTTTGTGCCGCCGTAAATACCGCGAGCCAGCTTGAAGGCTTCCAGTTCCCAGTCATGGAGATTACGGGAAACGCCGCGATAACCGATCATGGGATTGTCTTCGTGGGCTTCAAACAGGAGGCCGCCAAGCAAGTTGCGGTATTCGTTGGATTTGAAGTCTGTGGTACGATAGATAATATCGCTGCCGTAAAAGGCCATGGCAAACAGAGCCAACCCCTGAGACAGGGTCTGAATGTAATTTTCCTTACCGGTTTGATAACCACGGGCTTCAAGTATGTGGCGAATGCGATCTGGCAAGGTGGCGACTTCGTCCATCTCGGACTTGAGGCCCATCTTGAGAGCGACCTCTTCACGCATCATGGTGATCTTGTCAAAATACGCGATGATCTCGGGGTCGTCTTTCAGCCGTTTGACATACTCCGCAGCAACCTTCTCATGCTCCTGACGTTCATTCCATGCTTCACTCCTGATTTCCGGCATGGTCTCCAGCATATCGTGATAGCCAAGGATAACGGCAACATGGGCTTCAAGGTCAATGGAGGTCTTGAGAACATCCAAGCGCTCTGTTGCCAAAGTAATATGATCATCAAGCTTGTGATCCATATCGCGGAGCCGACGGTGCATGGCCAGTACCTGATCGGTACTACGAGAGCCTTCCTGCTCGTCCAGAGCTTCCATCTCTTTGGTAAGGCCGGTAATCAAACCGACGTATTCACGAAGCTTGAGCGGCATCGTGATCAGACCATCGGCAAGCTGCTCTTTCATGACCTTGGTCAACCGGTTATCCATCAGCATCAGGTTTTCCTCAACCAGATCATTCAGGATATCCTTGTCGTACGCTTCAAGGGCCATGGGATGAACAGCGATGTTGCCAAGCATGAACTCGGCACGCAGCAGGCCGACTTCAAAGTCGGGAACCTGACGCAAACGGGAAAGAAACATTGACTGGCCGACATCAGCGAGAATCAGGCCGACCTTGGTCTTGGTGGCTGGCAATGCAGCAATATCAATTTCTCCGCCAACTTCCACCAGCGGGAGTTCACCTCGGTAGACCTTGCCACGGGAACCATCAACGGTGACCTGCTGCCCATCAAGGTTCCTCAGGACTTCAAGGCGCTGGATGCCGATGATCGCCGGGATACCCAGTTCACGAGATGTGATGGCCGCATGACTGGTGTCACCACCGACGTCGGCCAAAATGGCAGATGCGATACGCATGCCGGGAACCATGTCCGGGTCAGTACGTTCGGCAGCCAGAATCTCGC
>JAFLJW010000112.1 GCA_022712815.1 Pseudodesulfovibrio sp.
TTTCTCAGCCTGCGCCCACGATAAAAATCTGAAGGAATCATAATCACTCCATTAAAAGAGATTCAGTTTGATTTCCTCTATACCCGTTTTTGCGAATATCACCAATAGACCAGTAAGCCCTCAGCTAACAGGCAGCTCTCTACGCCGCTATACCGCTTTGACTAGTTCCTCTCCCCACTCAGGCGGCGTAGCACCAAAAAAGCTTAGGATGAGGGTCTGGAGGAAACCCTTTTCAAAGGGTTTCCCCCAGCCGTCGGAGACATTCTTTACAAAGGTTCGCCTGAGATTTCCTCGTCGGTGAGGTAGCAGGCCGGGTCCTGGGCCCAGAAGTCGTCGTAGTATGCTTCGGCACGGGCGCGGAAGTTGCCGCCGCAGATGTTCAGGAAGCGACATTTGGCGCAACGGCCTTTGACGTATGGGCGTTTGTCCTTGAGCTTGTGCAGCAGTTCGATCTTTTCGTCCACCCAGATTTCGGAGAACGGGCGTTCAAGCACGTTGCCAAAGGTGTGGTGGCGCATGAACTGATCGGCGTGAACCTTGCCGTCCCAAGAGATACAGCCGATGCCGCGCCCCGTGGAGTTGCCTTCGTTCATCTTGAGCAATTCAAGCACTTCCTTGGCGCGTTCCGGGTCTTCCTTGAGCAGGCGATGGTAGACATGGGGGCCATCGGCGTGGTTGTCCACGGTCAGGACTTCCTTGGGCTTGCCCTTGTCAAACAGTTCGCGGGTGCGGTCCATGATCAGGTCCACGACATCGCGTGTTTCCTGATGATTGAGATCTTCTTTTATCAGCTCGGAACCACGGCCCGAATAGACCAGGTGGTAGAAACAGATGCGGGGTACTTCCAGTTCCTCAATGAGATTGAAGAGATGGGGTACTTCCGCGGAGTTTCTTTTATTGATGGTGAAACGCAAGCCGACTTTTAGTCCTTCGGCTTGACAGTTTTCAACGCCTTTGAGGGCCTGTTTGTAGGAGCCTTTCACGCCACGGAACTTGTCGTGAACCTCTTCGTTACCATCGAGCGAGATGCCTACGTAAGAGAGTCCGACATCCTTGAGTTCCCTGGCCTTGCTCTTGGTGATGAGCGTGCCGTTGGTGGAAATGACCGCGCGCATGCCCTTGCTTATGGCGTATTTGGCCAGATCGACCAGGTCTTCGCGGACCAGTGGTTCTCCACCGGAAAAAAGTATGACTGGGGCGCCGAACTGGGCGAGATCGTCAATGATTTCCTTGGCTTTTTCATTGGATATTTGATCTTTGTGAGCACTGGGATCAACGGCCTGCGCGTAACAGTGGACACATTTCAGGTTACACCGCTGGGTCATGTTCCAGACCACAACCGGTTTCTTGTCTTTGGCAAACTGAAGAAGATGGGAGGGCAACTGCCCGGATTCGCGGTTGTAGCGCAGAGCATCAGATGGCTCGACGGCACCGCAGTAGAGCTTGGAAATTCCTATCATTTGATTAAACCTCTCTTATGAAGTGAAGACCTGAGGTACCACACAAAAAGGACGGTGTAAAAGACGAAAAGAGAGGCCGAAATCGGCCTCTTTTGAAGTCTCAATTGAGAATGTAAGAATTGTTCTCAGGAAGTCAAGATTTACTATGTGATCTACTGCACGAGGCGGATTTCCACCCTGCGATTTTTCTGTTGGTCTTCGGAGGTGTTACCGTTGTTGAGCTGCCTGGATTTACCATAGCCCACTGCTTCCATGAGGTCCTGGGATATTCCCCATTTGTTGACCAGATAGGTTTTGACCGATTCCGCACGTTTTTTGGAGAGGGAGAGGTTGTACTGATCGGTTCCCTTGGTATCTGTATGGCCGCCGATGATGATGCTCTTGCCCTTGAGATCGTCGCTGTTGAGTGCTTCGCCCAGAGCGTCGAGCAGCGAGTATGATTTTTGTCGAATGGTCGTCTTGTTGAAATCGAACTCAATGTTCAGGTTAACGCCATTGATTTGCGGGCGTTCAGTCTTGTCGCCATCGGTCATGGATTTATCCGTGGTCTCGGCGGGAAGATCGTTGCCCATGCTTTTTTTATCATCAGGCGCGTCTGAAACCTGTGTCAGGTTCGCTTTCACGTCCATGGCATTGTCCGCAAACCGGTAGTTGCTATCCGGGGCTGGCAGCCATGCCTTGAGCGGAACGGCCATATCCATGGCAATATCGCGGATGATCTTGTTGAACGGGCCTTCACTCAGGCGGTATTCGTGGCGGAAATAGATGTAGTCGTCGGGCAGTTTGTCCTCGATACGGCCGGATTGCATCATGGTCCACAGCAAGTTGCCGTTGCCAGCGGAATAGATGTTCAGCTGGATGGTGATGGCCGTGTCGTCCACGGTGTGTCCCGCATAAAAATAGGGGACCATGCCTAAAATGAGCAGATCGGCTCCGCGGCGTCTGGCCGTTTTCAAGGCGACACTCAGTCCTTGATAAGGTGTTCCGGGCTGGAATTCCAAGATCGGGAACAACTGTTCCTCGGTCCATGCGCCATGAAAGATGGCTGCAAACGAACTGGACAGATGCATGTAGTCGCTGTTCTGCTGCTGGATGACGAATGGGTGAAAATATGCGGTCAGGGGGCGATATTGCTTGCCTTTGGGGTGGATGGAAATCTGAAGTGCCGATTTCCTGACGGGCGAATCGGTGTACACCTTGATCTGGCTCGTGATGGACGGGTCCACGTATGCGCACGCGCTGATCATAAATAACAATGCGAAAAATAATACTTTTTTCATGACATTCACCGGCTGGTTGTTGCAACTGATTCAAGGCATCGCGCCAAGTACGTGACGCGCCCGATTGTTCTGCCGGTGATAAAGCAATATGCGTACCGCAATGAGCGGACGGTACTTATTGGAGAGTCTCGGTCGGGGATGGCGCGGATTCGATGGATTCGAGGAGTTGCTCGCGGGACTGCTTGAGCCCTTGTCTGAGCAGCAGCCGTTTGCCGGTGGAAAGGCGTTTGAACTCCGGTCGTTCGGTCAGGTCGCTCAAGCGTTCCATTTCGACAAGGACATTTCTGATCAATTGTCGCATGTCCCTGTCTCTGGGGTTGAGCTGGGATGCAAGGATAGCCAGATCGCGGATTTCCTGGGCCAGCCGCTTGAGATTATGAGGATCGACCTGTTTGGCGAGCTTGCGGTGTGCCTTCCATGTTTCGATCTTGTCTTTGAGCCAGACGATCATTTTGTTTTCCGCCTAGATTGCCGGGAGTTGTGCCTGAAATACGGCCAGGGCCAGGATCATGCCCAGAAGTAGTGGCATCAATACAACGGGAATCGTCTTCGTGTAGGTGGTTCCATGGATATACTTGAGTCCAATGGCAGTCAGGATGAGTATTCCCGTTGCGTAAAAAAACATCCAGATGGCCATTATCTCGATGTTGGGCATTGGGAAAAAGCCTGTAACTATAGGTGTATATCCGTATGCAACGGCTCGAAATGATCCCTCGAAACCTTGTCTGTCCGCCTTCATCAGGATCAGGAACATGTGATAAAAAGCAGTGACCACAAAGAGAGTGATGGCGACGACCGCAGGTGCGAGTAAAAGTTCAAATACTCCGTTTGTTATATCAAATGCAGCGATGACAACATTTTGGTCGCTGATCTCAAATCCGGGAGTCAATCCTGCGGCTCCCCATATCAATTGTGCGAGGGCCTGTATCATGGTCACAAGGATGGCAAAAGTTAGCGGCTTGGCCAATCCTCCGCCCACGGGCATGACGGAAAAGAACAGGCGTGGCGAGGTCAGGACCAGCTTGATGGTCATGTACAACCCGCGGAAGAAGCCGTATCGGTCCAACTGCTCAAACGGCGGCGGCACCTGCATGGGTGCTTCGTCTTCCCCCCCCTCCGTGGAATCCATTTGCATGGGGTCGGGGAAATCATCGTTGAAATCTCCGGTCCAGCCGGGGATTGGTTGCCGCTCATTTGCTGCTGTTTCCTGCTGATCGATGGCTGGTGTCGGTTGTTCCTTTTGCTTGTCGTCAGGAGGAGTCATGCCGCCGAGCTTGTCCCACAATTCTTCCTTCGGGTCTTCGCCCGGTGCGGTAATTTTCGGGAAGGTCGGTTCCGGTTGTGCAGGAGTCGGTGCGGCAACTGGTTTCGGTTTGGCTACCGGTTCGGCTGTGGGTGCGGCCTCAGATTCTTTTTCCGGAGCTATTTCTTCTTCCGGTAGTTCACGGAATTTGAATTTAGTCTTGCATTTAGGGCATGTGGCAACTTGAGACCGGGCGGGAACCTTGGTCTCATCCACCTCACGGGAAAACTGGCAATCGGGACAAACTATTTGCATTATCATTCCTTAAAAGGCGTTTAACTCAAGTGATGAATGGTCGTATCCATTTTATACAAGAGAATCAAGTCTGTCGCAATGAGTTGTACATTTCAGATCAGGTTGCGGAGATGATTTTCAGACGGATTGCTACGCTGGATTTTCCTCAAGCAGAAGCATTTGGAGCGAACCTGCGATGAAGGATGCCTCTAAGAGCAAACTGCGTTCAAGGCTTGGATAATCTTCATTGAGCAGATGCTGTATGGTGTCCCCGCCCGTCTTATCAAACCGTTTGAGCTTGGCCGTCAGTTCTGTGGGAGATTTCCTGAGGCGGCTGTAATGCAGGATGGGTGCGTCAAGTGCCAGAGCGGTGCGGCCTTTGATACCGGTCAGCCTTTCATGGACAGGCCGCTCAAAGCGGATGCCTTCCTTGTTCCTGAACAGCCGGAGTTGCAGGTCCGGCCAGAGTCCATAGCCGATTTTGCAGTTGTTTTCATCCGGGTAGAAGGTCATGCGCGGGAAATAGCACGCTTCGAGCCGCTTGATGAGCATGATGGCCGTGAACAGGCTCCATATATCTTCGCTGAACATTTCATCGCCGTCCAGATAGAGCACCCACTTTCCTGAGCATTCATCAAGCATCCTGTTGCGTTGGGTAGAAAAATCCTTGAGCGGATGGGCAAATTGACGGATGGGTGCGGCGCAGGGATATTCTTTAGTTGGCACTTCTTCCGCATCCCATATGATGACAATCTCTTTGATCCAATCAGGGAATTGGGCAAAGAATGTATCAAGTTCAGGCTCATCAGGGCTCAAGATGACTCCCACACTGAGGTCCGGGGCCTGCACTGCCACATGGCTCAGGTACGAGCTGTTGATGGCCTGATGTGGCTTGGCTTTCAGGAAGAGCCGTTGCAGGGCTTGATATCGCTTGCGATCATCTTCAGGAATGTCGGGGTTGATGATCTGGCTGCTGTTTTCAGGTGTCACATCACTCAAGGCAAGCAGGTAGAACTGCGCCCACAGGGAGATATCCGAGATGATGCTGGCACGAGTCTCATCTTTCTGCCATGCCGGGTTGTTTTCGAGAAATGTCCGGGTGGTAGTCAGGTTCATTTCGCAGACTATCAAAGTGGCATCCTTGGGCAGGGCCTCATCCAGGGCCAGGGCCTGAGCCCCTGAACCGAGTCCGAAGAGGATCAGATAATCGGCATGGCTTTTGTCGAAAATCCTGATGGTTCGTGCAGTGAAGCTTTCGAGGTCGTCCGTTGCAGGTTGCGGATACTGTGGAGCCGGGTCCGCATCTTTGAAATCAAAGGTGAGGACGGCATTGGTATAGTGTGGAATAAGTCGGGTATTCATATGGTGATTCCTTTGAGGTCGATAAATTTATTGTAGATGGTCTCAAGTTTCTTGGTGACAGCCTGCATTCGATAGAGATGGGCGGCCTTTCTCTGGCCTGCTTGTCCCATGCTTTTGGCTTCATCCGGGTGGGTGAAAAGATACTTTAGTGCATCAACATATTCATTGGTGCTGCTTGCGACCAGCCCGGTGGTACCATGATCCACCAGTTCAACCTGGGCATTGTCCTTTAGCCCCTGACACGGGTGGGTGACAACAGGCAGTCCGCAGGCCATGGCCTCGGCAATCACCATGCCGAATGATTCACCGGTGTCGTTGGCGTGAGCCAGGACCGATACATTATCCAGAAATTCGGCAATTTCCAGATCGGTTTTAACCGGATCGTGAAAGATGACGGTTTTTGAAAGATTGTGGGTGCGTACAAAGTCATGGGCTTCAGGGATGCCGCCGATGACATGGTATTTGAAATTCGGGATATCGCGGGCGAGGATGGGCAGGATGCTGAGGGCCAGCCGGGACCATTTGCCGGGATCGGCCCGTGAAATGCGTCCGGCAACCGGCTTGGAGAAATCCCTGTCCGGGCTTGCGGCGATTTTAAAAAAATCCGTATCCACAGGATTGTACAGAGCAGAGTAGCGAGGTGTCCGCGCATCTATTCCATTGGTCTTGGCAAAGCGGTTCAGGCAGAAATTCGAGACAAACAGGGTGCGGTCAATGACAGCCCCAGAAGGGCTTGGGTCATGGTGGCCGAAGATGTTGGTCTCAATGACTATGGGTATTTGTGCCAGTTTTATGGGATTGAGCAGTCCTGGTTCGGCCCAGCCAGCTCGGTGGACGTGAACTATATGCGGTTGGAACCGGCCAAGGACGCCAAGGAGATCGGTGCTGATGTATGTATCGATTCCAAGGTCGCGGATAAGGGAGGCGCGTTCACCAGATTTAGGGCTGTAAACCGCCGGAAGAAAACGGGTTTTATCAAGGCTTGCGACAAAGAGTTGCATCACTTTTTCAGTGCCGCCAAGTCCCAGGGAGTTGGCAATGTGGAGAACACGGACAGGAGAATCAAACATGGGCGAAAGGTGACATAAGCAGCGGATGTTGTAAATATCTCCAATGACTTGTTTGTAAAAGAAACCGGCCTCACTCAGGGGGTGTCTAATTGCCGACACGCCCCAGGGCCGATTTTATCCTAATTATTGGAATTCGTGTACGCATTTGCTGCGCGGAATTTGGCGGAATGGGCCGCAGTGCGCAGAGTGAGCGGCGGTGTAGGCTTCGGAGCCACTGGATTGGCCTTGGCAGGCGGTTGTTTTTCCGTATTTTGCCCGGAAGCCGGCTCTTGGGGTTTTGCCGGTTCGACCTGCGGCTGGAGTGGCGGCAGGTTTGGAGGTGTTGGTCTTGCCAGTCCCGGCTTTGCATATGCCATGGAATGTTGCGGGGCAGGCGGAGGCGGGGATGCCTGCGATCCGGGCTGGGCATTTTGTACTGGTGCCTGAGTCTGTATCGGGGCTTTCGCCGGAGCGCTCTTGCCTTCATATATCGGGACAATATGGGCATACGCTGAGCGCAGTCCGTCCAGAATATTGATCACGTCATCGACCATCTTGTTGTCCAGGCGGATATTCGCCTTGACCAGCTGGGTGGTACAAAACAGGTATAACTGGCCGAGCTTGGGGGTGATGTCACCACCTTTTTCCTTGTTCAGGCACTCGGACAATTCATGGATGATCGCCATGGCCTTGGAAATATATATGCCTTTTTTTGCGTAATCCTTGTTGTCTATCTCGATTTTGGCACGTTTGAGAAACTTGATCGCTGCTTCGTAGAGCATGATCAACAGTTCACCCTGTGTGGTGGTTTCGACCTGAGTCGCCAGATATGCCTTTGCTGGGTTGGCCATGTATACCCTCCTGATCTTTTATTATTCGAGCTGTGCGGTCGCTGCATCCAGCTGACCCTGCCTGAGTTCGTACTGACCGAGCAAAGCATCGAGTCGTGCGAACTTGAGGCGCAGGTTTGTTTCCATCTTTTCGATCCGTGTTTTTTCAAAGGCTATCTTGTCGTCAATACCGTCCATGATGTCGCGATAGTTGTCCTGCAGGACAGCCAACGGACCACCTTCATATGTATACTCATTGTACGGCTTGGTGAGTTCCGCGAGCGCATTGATCATTTCACCGGCCTTGCCCGTCTTGATCGAAACCTGACCGGAGTAGGTCCCGGCTGTGGTGTTATCCAGGCGGATACCAAGACCAAGGGCACTTCCAGATATTCCGGTGATTCCCCATCCGGAAACCTTGGCAGGTTCGCCGTTGATCGTGGCACTTGTGATGGTTGTGCCGTCACTGACGATCTGAATATCGTATATGCCAGCCTCGGTGGTTCCTTCGACAAGCGAGGTGTAAGTGAAGTCCGATGAGTGGCTTTTGCCAATAAAATTTGCGGCAAAAAGTTCGGCAACTGCGGCCGGGTTGTCTCTCAGGGCATCGTTTAACCCTGGAATGCCTTTAACCATATCTCCGTTAATCTTAAGCAGTCCGTAGGTCTCCGAGCCTTCTTCCGCATCGGTCGTGATGCCGATCTGGGAGAGTGCTGAATAGACATCTCCTGAATTGTCGGTCGGGTCGAAAACCGAGAAACCAAGGCCCATGCTGGCAGTGATATCCTTCAGCTTCTGGGAGATGATGTCAACGCCATAGTTGCCAGTCAGGATTGATCCTTCTCCGTCATCGTTAACAGAGGTGATGGATATGATCTGCGCACGGACGGTGTTGACGGCATCAACAAATGCTATGACATGATTTTTTATGTCTTCGGTGTCGGTAACGATGTTGAGTTTTGCCTCTGCCCCGACTTGTGCATCGTTGAGATTGAGAGTGATCCCCTCAATGACATCCTTGATGGTGTTGGACGAGTTTTCTATCCACCCTTGGCCGGACGGTGGAAAGCCATTGACCCTGATTTGGGAATTTTCGGCATTTTGAGTTTCATTGAAGTCCGCCCCCCGAAAAATGACATTGCCTGCATTGGAAATGACCAGCTGGTTGTCACTCCCCGTATCAAGCCCGGATATTTGCAGGTGGTAGAGTGAGCCGTCGAATATGGTTGAAGCCCGAATGAAATTTCGGGAGTCAGCGTGATTGTTGATAATATCGACGAATCTTTGCAGGGTCGTGCCTGGAGAAATGTTGCTCAGGGTATGAGTGACGCCGCCATAGGAGAATGTGAAAAAAGTTTCGGTATCAGTGATGGATGCGTCAAGGGAATTGGCACCGGACGTCGTGATTTGGACATCCTGAGAAGCAAGCTGCCCAACTTCGATGGAGTGACTGCCTGTCTGCGTCTCGCCATCTGCCGTGGCGGTGAGCAAAGTGGGATCTGTGCTGGTGACAGTCTTGCTCATGAACTTGTTCATGGTCTCAAAGCCTTCCAGTGTTGTCTTCATGGAAAGCATCTGCGTGTTGAGTGCCTTGAACTGGGCGTTCTTGGTCTCCCAGGAAGCCTTCCATGTTTCAAGGCGGGTAACGCGGTTCGTCTCGACGGCGATCAGATTGTCGATGAGCGCATTGAAATCAGTCCCGTTTCCGAGACCGGCGAAGTTGATTGCTCCAGATGTGTAAGTACTGTCTGCCATGGCTTTTTCCTATACGGAATTTTTTTCCCATTTATAATGGGTCGCCACTACTTCTGCAATCCTGATGCCATGCTTACGATGCTTCAGATGCCTTGAAATCAAAGAGCCGAGCCCCCCCTGATAAAGAGAGAGCCCGGCCTGAAGTCCGCAGTTATGCGAATTGGGTCATGACTAACCGATGAGGGACAGAGCCATCCTCGGCAGGGAGTTGGCCTGGGACAGCATGGAGACTGCTGCCTGAGTCATGATCTGGTTCTTCACGAACGCGGTCATCTCGGTCGCGACATCGACGTCGGAGATGCGGGATTCAGCAGCCTGGACGTTCTCGGCCTGGATTTCCAGAACGGTCACGGTGTTTTCCAACCTGTTTTGCAGGGCACCGAGGCTGGCACGAATCTTATCCTTGGAGATGATTGCGTTCTGCAAGACATCCAGGGAAGTCTGAGCCAGAGCCTGAGTGGAGATCGAAGCACCAGCTCCTGTACCTGCACCGAGACCAACGCCGAAAGCGGATGCAGTCGAGTCGTTGATCTGGATGTAGTAGTAATCTTCCGAGCAGTCGTTTCCAGTACCGAAGTGGACCTTCAACTGACCGGTGGCCTTCATGGAAGAACCGTCGTGGTTGGTGCTGGAGAGATTGCCGTTGAGCAGGTGAATGCCGTTAAAGTCAGTGGAATTGGCGATACGAGTGATTTCTGATGCCATGGCCTGATACTCGGAGTCGATGATCAGACGCTGGTCAGAGCTGTAGGTACCCGTGGATGCCTGCATGGCCAGTTCCTTCATACGAATCAGCTTTTCATCGATAACGCCAAGGGCGCCGTCAGCTGTCTGGATAAGGGAAATGGCATCGTTGGCGTTACGAATGCCCTGCTGCAAAGAGCTGACGTCAGCACGCATGAGTTCTCGAACAGCCAGTCCGGCTGCATCGTCCGAGGCCTGATTGATCCGAAGACCAGAAGACAGACGACGAGTCGATGTTGCCAGAGCACCAAACGAGGTGTTCAAGTTGCGAGCGGCGTTCATTGCCAGCATGTTGTGGTTAATAATAAGGGCCATAATTTCCTCCTTGAAATTGTTTCGGCTTCCATGCCTAAATTGTTCTCTCGGCAGAGTGATCTTGCCGGGTAAACTATTCGCTTGTTGACCTACTCATCGTCCTCTGAGCGAAAAACTTTAGGTTAGGTGAACGATTTTTTATCCAGAATTTAAGGGGGATGGCATTTGGAGGCTGGGGCAAGGCAAAAGGAAGTCATCATTTCTCTCTCTGGAGAGAAACATAACGGAGCAAAGGCTGCCTTTGTTTGGTAATTAGTTTTGTTAAATTAATCAGTTGTTTGAATTGATCAACTGAAGGTCTGTCGCATGATGTCGAGCATTTTCTGGATGCGGATTTCGTAAGTGTGTTTGGCAATGATGCGCTTTCGGGCTGCTGCCATGATTGAATTTCTGCGTTTTTTATCATTCAGATATTCCCTGATCAGGGCAGGAATTTCATCTGGTTCCCGGAAAACAACCACTTCCGTACCGGGATCAAAGAGATTTTCCATCTGTTCCCGGTGGTCTGTGAGGAGGAATCCGCCACAGGCCGGAACATCGAAAACCCGCTGATTGACCGCACCGATCATTTGCCGGCTGGTGCAGTTAAAATTGATTTTGGACAGCGGATAAAAGCGGGGCAGGTCGTCGTAATAGTCCAGATGTGAAATGTTTCGCCAGCCGGTAGTTTTACCGAGCTGGTCACCCCAACCTGTATCGCCCACGATGAGCGGAGAGAACTTGAGGGTCTGCCGTACGCAGGCGAGCCGGTATTGCCGGGTCGCTTCCCAGGTCAGCAGGGATTCCAGAGCCAGCTTGTTCTCCGGAGTGGGCATCGCTTTGAGCGCGGCAATCCATTTGGGATGGCCGGTTTCAAGAAATCGGATGATACGAGTCTCGCCGGATTTACCAAACTCTGCTGCAACAGACCCATATTCTTTCAGAAGACCGTCTGGAAGTTGTGTTTCATTCAGGCATTTGGTCACGGGAGAAACCATTGAATTGCCTACGAACGAGACATCGCTGATCCATTCTGGCGGGCCATGCGCACTGAGTCCGGGGCGAAATCGATTGGGGTCTGTGGCCAGCGGCAGGTAGTGGACATTGTTGAATCCCTTGTCCCGCATTTGATCCAGATTACCGGCATCAAAGGTGAAAATGACCGTGTTTTCAGTGCCGGGATGGGCGTAGTCATGGAGAATGAGGTGGGGATTGTCCACAAACCACGAGGATAATGGCAGACCAAGATCATCGAGTAATCCCGACAGTTTGCCTTCCCGATCCAGACCAAAATGATTGACGGTCAGGACGAAATCAGGCTTGAAGTCGATGACTACTTTCAGAAAAGTTTCAATGAATTGCTGGCTTCCTGTTTCAAGGTCATCAAGGCCAATGACCTGATGCTCTATCCCAAGCCTGCTTAGGGAGGCACGTATCTCGCTGCACAGAAAATAGTTCGAGTCGAAGAAGAGTACGCGGGGTTTCACTGACTGGAATTTCGGGTAGCGGGCCTGACTCCAGAAATCTGTCCGGGTGTTGGCCTTCAGGGTTTCGGCCAGTGCGCCGTAGTATTCCCGGTCAAGGCGAGGGTAGAGCGGCAGTACAACCGGAGAAAATGGATTATTTTCGTTCTCTCCTTGCCATTTGGCGAGGTGATCCAGCACGGTTTGCGGATCAGTGTCGTTGAGCCATAAAACATTCGCATTTGCTGCATGCTCGCCCGCAACCCCGGTCAGGCGTTCGATTTCCTGTTCCCTGTCCACCACGGCCACAGAGAATCCCCTGTCCAGAAGCGACGTTAAGCAATGGCCCAGACCTGCGCCGATAAGGACGGGGAGCGTGCCATCGTTGACCTTGTTTGCCAGATCGATTTCCCGTGTCTGACCACTGCGACCCCAGAGGTGCCACGTTTTTTCATTGATTCGGATACGGATATCGGCAAGCTCGTCAGAGGTCTCAACAGGTTCGGCTGTGTATGTGGTGTGGCTCATAGGTCCATCATGTACTGTATTTGGGATAAGACAGGCAAGAGTGACGTCATATAATATGGTAATGGAAGGGCCGCACCTTTTTTTGAGAAGGCACGGCCCGGAGTTGTTTTCTTCAGTCCTTATTCGGAGCCGAACAGACCCTTGATTGCGCCGCCGACTGATTTTGCCCCGCCGCTGACGCCTTTCATGGCCTTGCCGAGTTTTTCCTGGAGCTGTTTTCCGACCTGAGTGACAGTGCCGGAGACATCGCCAGTCATTTCACCGAGGATGATGGCAAAGGCTTCAGCCGGGGAGGCTTTCTTGTCCTTGCCGATGTCTTTGATA
>JAFLJW010000113.1 GCA_022712815.1 Pseudodesulfovibrio sp.
CATCTTTTCAATCTTTTGACGGGATTCCTCGGTATGAGGTTCCGCGCCGATGAGGGCGATGCGCCAGGGCATGTCCTTGGGGTCAAAGCCTGCTTCCTGAACTTTTTGGGCGAAATAGAGGGCGAAAGATGGAATGATATGGAGAACAGAAACATTGAAATCGCGGATGAGTTTGATCTGGCGTTTGGTATTGCCAGCTCCGGCCGGGATGGTCAGCATGCCCAGATGCTCGGAACCGTAATGGATGCCAAGACCACCGGTGAACAGTCCGTAGCCGGACATGTTCTGGAGAACATCGGATTTGCGGCAGCCACAAGCGTACATGCAACGCGCCATGAGAGCGGCCCATCTATCGAGGTCGTCCTTGGTGTAGAAGACGGCTGTGGGTGTTCCGGTCGTGCCGGAAGAGGCGTGAAGGCGAACAAAATCATCAAGGGGACGGGTCAGCAGGCCATAAGGGTACTGGCTTCGCAGGTCTTCCTTGGTGGTGAACGGAAGTTTGGTGATGTCGGCTACCGTCTTGATGTCATTCGGGTTGATGCCGGCAAGGCGGCCACCATAAAAAGGTGCATTCTTGGCATTTTCAATGGTGGTTTTGAGGCGATCGACCTGGAGTTCTTCCAGAGCGGTGCGTTCCATGGCTTCAACGGAATCAAAATACATGGCACTCTTTGGGGTAGAGGTTAGTCATTTTCCTGATGGAATCCTTCGGGCAACTCGGATGGGTAGGCAGTGGCATCCATGTTCTCGAAAAGGGTGTATTCCTTTTGGAAGAAAAGTTCGCACCTGCCGGTGGGACCGTTACGCTGCTTGCCGATGATGATTTCACAGTGATTCTTGAGCGGGTTGTCCTCGCTCTTGTTGTACGCTGCATCACGATAAAGAAAGACAATGATATCGGCATCCTGCTCGATAGCTCCGGATTCACGGAGGTCGGACATCATGGGACGTTTGTCTGTCCGCTCCTCGACCTTGCGGTTGAGCTGCGACAAGGCGATGACCGGGACGTTGAGTTCCTTGGCGAGTGCCTTCAGGTGGCGCGAGATATCTGAAATTTCCTGCTCGCGTGAATCCGAGCGTGCGCTGGAACGCATCAACTGGAGGTAATCGACCACGATGAGTCCCAGACCGTGCTCGGCCTTGAGCCGACGGCATCTAGCCTGTAGTTCAAGGGTGGACAGGGCCGGTGTGTCGTCAATGAAAATCGGTGCTCGTGAAAGGGCGTCTGCTCCTTCGTAGAGTCGTTGCCAGTCCTGATCTTCAAGGAAACCGGTACGCAGGTTGCTCAGGCCGACTTTGCATTGTACTGCCAAAAGACGGGTCATGAGCTGTTCCATACTCATTTCAAGGGAAAATACGGCGGTGGGGCATTCTGATCTGACCGCGGCGCGTAGGGCGATGTTCAGGGCAAAAGCGGTCTTTCCCATGGATGGACGGCCTGCGATGATGATCAAGTCGGAATTTTGCAGACCGGCGGTCATGGAATCAAAGTCGTGGTAGTGGGTCTGGATGCCCGTGACCATCGACTTGTTCTCGAACTTGATGGTCAGTTCCTCGAAAACCTTTTTCACCAGTTGATCACTGGAGAGCATGCCCCGCATTTCCTTGGACTGGGCTATCTGGAAAATTTCGCGTTCGGATTCGTCCAGTATTTCATCCACATCGTGAGAACTGAAACAGTTGGAAATAATGCCGCTCGATATGTCGATGAGCTGGCGCAGGATGGATTTGTCGCGAACTATCTGGGCATGGTGCAAGGCGTTCGACGAACTGACCACGGAGTCGGCGAGTTCGGCCAGATAGACAGGACCACCAGCGGTATCAAGGGTTTCGTTTTTCAGCAGTTGATCGGCAACAGTGACCAGATCAATGGGCTGATGAAGATCGTATAACTGCGTGAACGCCTTGAATATATCCCGATGAGTCGGGGAATAGAAATGGTCCGGGTTGATGATGTCCACCAGTTGATGGAACATCGTGTTGGACTGGAACACGCCGCCGAGAACGGCCTGTTCTGCCTCCGGGCTGTGAGGGGGGACTTTACGTAAGAGATCGGAAGAGGCTCTGTCAAGAGCCTCTTCCGGATTGTTCCCGTATTGGCCTTGTTTAGGCCTTTGCTTCTTCGGCGTTTTCGGATTCGGCATCGTTTGTTACGGATTCCTCGACAGCCTCGGTCTCTTCAACTATTTCTTCAATGGGACCACCCTGACGGACAACGGAAAGCTTCAGCTTGCCGCGAACATCGGGGTGCAGCCTGATGTCGATTTCATATTCGCCAAGGTTGCGAATGGAATCGGTAAGCAGGATTTTGCGGCGGTCGATGTCGACACCGGCAGCTTCCATTGCATCACCGATATTGGCGGTGGTGACAGAGCCGTAAAGCTTGTCGCCATCACCGACACGTACTTTGATGCTAACAGGAGTGGCAGCTATTTTATCTGCCAGACCTTCTGCCTGAGCGCGAAGGGAATCGGCGGAAGCCTGAAGCTTGCGGCGTTCCAACTCAAATGCTTTCAGGTTGGCGGGGGAAGCCGGTTTGGCAAGTCCCTGAGGAATCAGGTAGTTGCGACCATATCCGGCCTTGACTGTAACGATATCTCCGAGTCGACCCAAAGAGTCAACGTCAGCGCGTAATATAAGTTTCATCAGTCCTCCCTCCTACATGGAGCTCCGTTTCTTCACATCAGTGCTGTGAACGGTGGTGTAGAAAAGTAGGGCCATCTGACGGGCGCGTTTGATTTCATTGGTGAGACGGCGCTGGTGCTTGGCACAGGTGCCGGTGATGCGGCGGGCAATGATCTTGCCACGTTCGGTCACGAAATCACGAAGAATATCAGGGCGCTTGTAATCCAGAGGAAGTTCCTTATCCGCACAGAAGCGGCAGAATTTTTTCCTCGGGGTAAATTTTTTGCGAAATGCCATGGTAGAAACCTCCTAGGCAGCCAGTTTGACGGTCATGAACTTGAAGATACCGTCGGTGATGCGGATGTTGCGTTCCAGTTCGGCAACCAGTGCGTTGGGTGCCTCGTACACCAGACGTACATAGTATCCGCGGGTCTGCTTCTCGACGGGGTAGGCCAGTTGGCGCATGCCCCAGTCATCGGTTTCAATCATTTTGCCGCCTTCACGATCCACGATGGTGGTGATGAGCTCCAGGATTTCTTTCCTGTTCTCCTCAGCCAACTCGGGAGAGAGAAGCACGAGCGTCTCGTAGTTGGTAGACATCAAATAATACTCCTTTTGGTCATTGGCCCTTCTCCTTAAAGAGAGGAGAGCAAGGCAAGAGGGACTTATTAGGTTCTTTATCTGAGACTGTCAAGTGTCACAGATCCCTCTTGTGTCTTCTACTTGTTTTCATCTTTTTTGTCAGGCGGCGTCCAGCCGCACTTGTCGTTTGCAGGGCCTCAACCACCACCAGGTCTTCTTCACCATAAACAATGGCTTTTTTTCCATAGATATATTTGTGGCCGTCTACATAAGCATCAACCAGCCGACCCCGCTCTGCCCGATGCTTTTCAGGGACTGGTGAACCGGTTAGTTTAGTTAGAT
>JAFLJW010000114.1 GCA_022712815.1 Pseudodesulfovibrio sp.
CAGAACGGTCGCTTTATGCCAAAGAAGCTTTTCATTTCAATAGCATGGTTTGGGCAGATTTTTGCACACATCCCACAGGACACGCATTTGTTGTTGGCAAACATGATTTTAGCCATGCTTGTTTTAGCGAAAATCAGATAGAGAATCGGGAATATCGGAATCAACCAGAATAAAAGGCTTGCCAATATACCTTCATATAGGTTGTTCAGGGTAAACAGCACCCGCCTGCCCGCCATCACACGAGACATGAAAAACTCAATTTTTCTTTTGGATTTTTTACAAATACCGTCCACGGCAGCAAACGTAAGACTGGGATGAAGATTGTTCATGTTGGCTGCCATGTCCAGACTGAAAAAACCCTGGATATCATACCCCTTGAACAATAGGACAAATGCGGCAAAGAAGTTTGCAAAACCTGCTGCACCCGGTATCTTTACAGGTCCAATCCATAAGGCACCGCGGGTAGCAATGCTCAGGACCTTTGCTTTCTTTTGCCGGGGCATTTTGAACAAAAATTTGATCATGGACCAAGGCGGCATAAATCCGTGCGTGGGAAACAATACTGCGGTCAGTTGGCGGTCGGGATGTTTAAAATCTTCTTGCCAGTCAGCATCTTTGATAAATTTAAGATGGGTTTTAATTCCGTTTTTTTCAAAAAGGTCTTCTATCCACCGCGCCACCCGAAAGGTATTGCCGGTACCGCTTAAAACATAGAGCAATGAAGTGTCGAATGATTTCATTTCATATCTTTTTACGCTTATTCCACCACAAACCTATACCACATTTTCCGCTGTAATTCCTAAACCGTAAGTATTCATAAAAATTAACTACCTAAATCTGCGGCTTGTCCGTAGCATTTGAATTGTTAGGTGCTATACTTGCCATTTTTTAAATGCCCATTTGTTTTGAGACTGATAAGTTATTCGAATAGTTTTGATAACCTAAAATTGACCCACTAAAGCAAGAAATTACAACCCAAAATTGACCCACCTGTAATAGACTTCTGATAATACGGATTTCAAGAATGCAAACCGCTTATCAGAGGAGAGGAGGATGTTAACAGTGGATCAATATGAATACATACGGATTGCGTACAGAATTTATGGCAAAAAGATCAGAGAGATCACAAGGGAAACGGGACATTCCAGAAATACCGTCAAAAAAGTCTTAAAAAATGAATACATAAATTACAGCACCCGTCAAAACCAACCATTTCCATCGCTTGGGCCTTACCTGGGAATAATAGACAGATGGCTTGTAAATGATAAGGATAATCCTAAAAAACAAAGGCATACCGGCACCAGGATTTATAACCGGCTTAAAAATGAAAAAGGTTATCAAGGGGCAAGTTCAACAGTGTTGCGGTATGTAAGGATAGCCAGGCAAAAAATAGGGATCAGTGCCAGGCAGGTTTTTATCCCATTAGATCCCCCTGTGGGTCAGGAAGCAGAAGTTGACTGGGGAAAATGCACAGCAATCCTTGGAGGCCTGAAAACAGTTCTTAAGTTTTTCTGTATACGTTCGAAATTTTCCGGTAAACATTTTGTCCGATGTTATCCCTGTGAAAGGCAGCCAGCTTTATTTGATGCCCATATTCAAGCTTTTTCATATTTTGGCGGAATTTTTCCTGTTTTGATATACGACAATCTGACAACTGCGGTTAGAAAAGTATTAGTTGGTAAAGATCGCATTCTTCAAAAAGAGTTTAAAAAATTCAGAGCATATTACAATTTCACGCCCCGATTTTGTACGCCAGGAGAGGGTCACGAAAAAGGTGGAGTCGAAGGTCTTGTTGGATATGCAAGGCGTAATTATATGGTCCCAGTTCCCAAGGCTGAAAACCTTGAGGATTTAAACCGGATACTTTTACAGGAGTGCCAGACGTATGGCGATCATCGTATCAGCGGTAAAGCAAGTTCAGTAAATGAAATGTATGAGCAGGAAAAGCATCACCTGCTTGGCCTTCCGAACATAGAATTTAGTAATACCCAAACGGCAAATGGAAAGTCAGATAAGTACTCCACTGTAATAATAGATAAAAATCGTTATTCAGTACCGACACAATATGCATACCTGAAAATCCGGGCGGTTTTAAAGGCTGATGGGATTAATCTTTATTATGGTAATAAAAAAATAGCATCACATCCAAGGTTTTACAATAATAACCAATGGAGCCTTGATCCAATCCATTATTTGGAGCTTATCGGACAACGTCCCCGGGCATTTGCAAGTGCCCGTCCGATACAACAGTGGAGGAAGACATGGCCTGGCAGCTACGAAACCCTGTTTGCCCGGTTTTGTGCAAGCAAAGGCCAGACAAAGGGAACAAAAGATTTTATTCAAGTCCTACTACTTCATAAAAAATATAATGTCCAGGATATCCAGGCCGCAATTGAAAGAGCATTGAAAGCAAATGTAAGTTGCAGTCATGCTGTCTTTCAAATATTAATGAATTCATTAGAACAGCCCACCTCTTTCACGCCATAGTTTCTGACGGCTGTTTTATAGATGACGACAGTTTCCGAATGGCACCAGCATTCATGCTTGAAGACCTGGAAGAGGCCTTTCAGTATGAAGTATTGAAAATGCTCAAAAAAGAGGGGAAAATAAATGATGCT
>JAFLJW010000276.1 GCA_022712815.1 Pseudodesulfovibrio sp.
AAACTCTCCACACCATTTTTGATCTTTCATACAACGACCCGCAATAGGCGGGAGCAGCTTAGAAGCAGTTCATCGTTTTGCGGTCAAACGAAACTGGACAAGGCGGAAGTCTTCGACCGGATTGGCCTTTTCGTTAGCAGAGCGATGTTACTGATTATTGCTGTGGGAGCCTCGGTCACACCGCAAAAAAAGCGTCTTTTGGTTACTTTTGGACGCTTTGGCCCAAAAGTAACTCGCGCCGGAGGGCGTGAAACCGCTTTGTTCGTTCTTCATCGTCACCGCAGGTGGCCTTCCATATTTCTTCCTCTTCTTCCTCCTCATTCTTCCTCTTCAAAAAAAGTACGCTTTAACCGGATGAGCCTTTGAAAGACACAAAATATCCGGCTGAAGCATTGATGTTTCAGCCGGATATTCTTTTTAACGCCAAAAAATCCGTTTTCAAGGTGTGCCGAACGCTCTAAATCGCCTTTTTCAGCAGCACTTGTTTTTTCCTGACCAGTGAAAGGAAATACTCACCCGCTTCAGACAATTCTCCGCTATTGTCGATACGCTCCAGATTCGGATGACGTACTTCATACGCGTTGGCCCGTTCCAGCCGCCTTTCCACTTCTTCCAAAGACTCACGTCCCCTGCCGAGAAGTCTCTCCCTCAATATACTTAAATCCACAGTGATCAGAACCGGCCTGATAGTCGGATACCTTTTCGCGGCTTCCGGCAGATATGCGCGGGAACCATTGACGACAACATTGAATCCGACTTGCATCCAGATATCAATCTCATTGCCGATGCCATAGCGAAACCCATGACTGTCCCAATTGAGAGAAAACAGTCCCCGCTCCAGTCGGGCCTGATATTCATCCGGTAGAATATGGATATGATTTTCCCCTCCGGCGTTCGAGGGTCTCGTAATGTATCGGTGGGCAAAAGCGGCCTCACTGCCGGGGCAGAGGTTTCGGGCATACTCCATGACACTGTCTTTGCCGCTGCCGGACGGTCCCATGACGTATATCAACTCTCCATGGTGCATGGTTCTCTCCTGTCAGATTCCAAATGGAATTCTATGAATAATGGTGAATGGGGATTCGGTTCCCGCCTGATGAAAAATGCATAATTCCCGGACCGGGTGTGTCGTTTTGCAGATGAGCTCGGTTCGCTCCGAAAGGATTTTCAGGATGCGCCTTCGCTTTTTCTTGTCCCTGATGGAACCTGTCAGGGTCATATGAAACCGGTATTCTTCCAGTACATATGGATACCACCAGTTCATGAGCAGGCGTCGCTGAACAGGTGTCAGTCCTCTGGATCGACGCTGTTCGAATTCTGCCAGTGTCGGCTGTTTGCGAAAAGGGTGAAAAGAACGAAGACTGGCTTCGGCCAATCGGGCGATCCGGGACTGATTTTCAACAACCAGAGCGAGAAAAGACCCGATCTCCCGAACGGACAAGCCAGCAAGAAAGAAAGGAAGCTGACCCTGTGCAAAGTTTTTTGCATGAACCACCAGCTCATCTTCAGAGCAGGGTTCTTTCAAGACAAATGGCGGCACAAGAGTGCCATGAAATCCGTACTGCCTGGGTGTTGTTACAAGGTCAGACATTTCGCTCTGGTTTATGGATGACAATACGGGATGCATGACCGCCAGCCCTGTTTCCGAACACCGGCCCAGCCACTCCCGACCGAACGATTCAAGGAAACTGCCCTTGATCGGCGCAAAGAAAATGGCATATCGCACAGACATTATGCGGCCACAGTCTTTTGCTCATATTTATCCAAAAAGGCTTCAATGGGCAGTTGGCGGAAGTCGGCAAGAGCAGTGCCTATTTTTTCATGGGGCCAATTCCACCAGGCCAGACGGACAAGCCGGACCTGAACATTTACCGGGAATCTGTCCTTGATGGCTTTTGCCGGGACTCCTCCCACAATGGAATATGGCTCCACGTCCTTGCACACCACCGCTCCGGCAGCGACAACCGAACCATGCCCCACCCGCACACCGGGCAAAACAATGGCACCATGTCCGATCCAGACATCATTGCCGATGAACGTGCGCTGCTTGCGCCGCCAATCAAAAAGCCAGTCTTCGTCGGGTCCGAACCCGAACTTCTCGCTGCGGTAGGTGAAATGATGCTGGGTGGCCCGCCATGTGGGATGATTGGTGGGACCGATGCGAACCTGCGAAGCCACGGATACGAACTTGCCAATATCCGTATAGGCAACATCACATCCCGAACTCAGATAGGAATAATCTCCGAGAACACTTTCCAACAAAAGGCACTTCTCAAGCACCTCTGTATACGTACCCAATTCAGAGTCCGTTATTTTTGCTGTCGGATGAACAAAAGGGACGCTGCCGGGACCTTTTTCAATACGAAAGCCGGATATGTCTTTTTTCATACTGAGGAATATACCGCTGCCCTTGCCTGAAAAAAACACGGTACGCAGTCAATCCTGTGACAAAGGTGACATAACTGTTACAACAAGTTGAAATTATAGCCAAAAGCGCACAAGTCAACGACTTGTCTAGTGCCTTATCCTGCCGCTTCACCTATCAAGTAATCACTACGGCGCATCCACATTGATGCACCCGTCAAACGATGAAAGATCAGAGGAAAACGGAAATGGCATCAGTCGGAAGATTCAACCAGAAGCTGCACCCAGTCACTGGCAAAAAGGCACACGCCGAACTCCACCGGAGAACCCGTACTGTTCACGTTGATGCTTTCAGTAACCAGCACAGGCCGGGTCTTTGGCTGTCCAAGCTCCCGCGCTTCCTCGGCAGTCGGCATTCGGGCAATTATTCTTGTCCTCTTCCGCACATAATCATCCACACCGAAATGCTTCAGGGTTTGGGTCACGGAACCGAATCGCCGATAGATGGAACTCATGCCCGGAAACAGGGTGCACGGGAAATAGGAATGGGAATAGCTGATCCGACGACCATCCGCCTCACCAGCACTGCTGATGCAGGTAACGATATCCCCGGCCTTGATATTCAGAGCTTCGGCAACCGCGTTCCCCGCTTCGGTCTCCACGGCCAGAAGCAACACGTTGCCAGGCGTGCGGTGCTGACCGGACAGATTCTCGCTAAAGCGGGTTCGTCTGCTCACCGGGTAGTGAATGACCGACTCGCGGACAAAGGAACCACGCCCCCGCTCAGTCCTGACCATGCCATTGCCCTCAAGGGCGGCTATGGATCGCCGAACAGTGTGCCGGTTCACGCCAAACTCGTTGGAAAGCGTGTTTTCGGACGGCAATTGATCGCCGGAAGCATACACTCCGGCCACAATATCACTTTCAAGTCTGGAATAAATCTGTCGCCACAAGGCAACACCATTTCCCCGCGTCAGCATGCCGACACCTCCCATGTGTTTTCCCATGCCAAATCGGCACCACATTCCTCCCCGGATGTCTAGACAACCAAACAAGGTTTCACAGAAATGCAACAAACCATCAGCATCATTGACTCCATGTGTCATGGCACCAAATCCAGAAAATTCTGGATGGGAACTCTGGCCCGGACCAATGCGAAACAACTCAGGCAAGCCCTTGCCAACCTCGATCTTGCCCCGGAATACGACTACCTCCGCTCGCCTGAAATCGGAATGACCATGGTCCGGGGCAGGGCCGGAGGCAAAGGGCAGCAGTTCAACCTGGGAGAGATGACCGTCACCAGATGCTCCGTCAAAATCCAGGAAGGGTTTGTAGGACATGGCTACGTGGCTGGCAGGGACAAGATTCACGCGGAACTGGCCGCAGTCTTTGATGCACTGCTCCAATCCCCAAAACATGGACCGATGATTTTTGAAAGCGTCATTGACCCGCTCAGTCGGGAACAGAAAGAAAAACGGCGGGAACAGGCCACCAAGACCGCAGCGACCAAGGTGAATTTTTTTACCATGGTTCGTGGCGAAGATTAGGAATATCACATGCAAGAAAACGCTCTCAATACAGTGACCCCCGGACTCAAGAATCCGGCACAGGACAACCAGAGGATATTCAGGGCAATACTGCTGACCATGTCCCGCCCGGGTACGGTAACGGTGCTGGGAAACTGGGCCGAACCTCCAACGGCACTCTATCCGGCCACTGCCGCCGTCTGCCTGACGCTGGCGGATATGGACACCCCTCTCTGGATAGGCAAAAACGGGCCGCAGGATGTCCAGACCTATCTCCGGTTCCATTGCGGATCTCCCATGGTCAGAAAACAGGAAAAAGCATCTTTCGCCGTTATTCTCGACGGAACAGACCTGCCCGATCTCACCCTCTTCAATCAGGGTGATCTTGAATACCCGGACCGCTCCGCCACCGTGATAATCCAGGTCAAGACCATCGAGGTCGGCCGTGGGGTCAAACTGACCGGACCGGGAATCAAGAACGAAATGCAGATTGAAGTGGGCGGCCTGCATCCCGACTTCTGGCAGGACTTTCGGCAGAACAACCAGAATTTCCCCCTCGGCCTTGATGTCATCCTCGCTACTCCCACAGAGATAGTCTCTCTTCCGCGAACCGTTCAGGTGGAGGTGTAGCGTGTACGTAGCCGTAAAAGGTGGCGAAAAGGCCATCGACAACGCACATTGCCTCATGGCCGAGGAAAGACGTGGCGACACGAATATTCCTGAGATGACAGTCAGCCAGATTCTTCAGCAGATGCGACTGGCCGTGGACCGGGTCATGAGCGAAGGTTCACTCTACGACCCGGCACTGGCTGCCCTTGCCATCAAGCAATCACGCGGCGATCTCGTTGAAGCTGTTTTTCTGCTTCGGGCGTACCGCACCACATTGCCCCGCTTCGGCATCTCCAACCCCATCGACACTTCGGCAATGCATGTCCGCAGACGCATCTCCGCCACATTCAAGGATATTCCAGGTGGACAAATACTTGGCCCCACCTTTGATTACACCCATCGCCTGCTGGACTTCACCCTTGCCGCCGAATCAGAGCCTCGCCCTGTTCAAACCGATATCCCTGACGAGGCACCAATGCCTCGCGTCATGGACATACTCAGCGCGGAAGGACTCCTTGAGCAAAAAGAAACAGACGGCGAGGCCAATGTCGGCGACATAACCCGCGACCCGGTGACCTTCCCTGCCGAACGCGACATACGCCTTCAGAATCTGGCCCGCGGGGACGAGGGATTTCTCCTCGCGCTGGGCTATTCCAGCCAGCGAGGTTTTGGCGACAGCCACCCATTTGCAGGCGAAATCCGCATGGGAGACGTTGCTGTCTCCATGACGCCGGAAGAACTCGGATTCGAGATCGAAATCGGCGACATCACCATTTCCGAATGCGAGATGGTAACCAGCTTCACCGGATCAAAAACCGAGCTGCCGAAATTCACCCGGGGCTACGGACTTTCCTTTGGTTACTGCGAACGCAAGGTCATGGCCATGGCCCTTGTTGACCGCTCTCTTCAGACCCGCGAACTGGGTGGAGACATCGTTGCTCCATCGCAGGATGAAGAATTTGTCCTCTCCCACAGCGACAATGTGGAAGCGCAGGGATTTGTCCAGCACCTCAAGCTCCCGCACTACGTTGATTTTCAGGCTGACCTGATCATGATGCGCTCCATGCGCGAAGAAATCCTGAAACAAACCAAAGCCGATAAAAAGGAGGCCGCATGAACTTCATCGAAGGAGCGCCATGCAGAGCCGCTGACGCGACCCATATCCAAAGCACTCAGGAAGACGAATACAACTTCGGTTATCTGGATGAACAGACCAAGCGGATGATCCGCAGGGCCATCCTCAAGGCCATTGCCATACCCGGATATCAGGTCCCGTTCGCGGGCCGAGAAATGCCCATGCCCTATGGATGGGGAACCGGCGGTATCCAGCTTTCAGCCAGTGTTCTCGGCTCTGATGATATCTTCAAGGTCATTGATCAGGGTGCCGACGACACCACCAACGCGGTCTCCATTCGAAAATTCTTTGCACGGGTGACCAATGTGAACACCACGGAAAGGACCGAGGAGGCCAGCGTCATCCAGACCCGCCACCGCATCCCGGAAATCCCGCTCTCAGACGACCAGATCATGATCTATCAGGTTCCCATCCCGGAACCGCTACGCTGGGTGGAAGCCCGCGAATCCGAAACACGAAAAATGCACGCACTGGAAGAATACGGCGTCATGCATGTCCAACTTTATGAGGACATTGCCCGCCATGGACGCATCGCCACGAACTTCATGTACCCGGTGAAAGTCAATGATCGCTACATCATGAGTCCTTCACCCATCCCGAAATTCGACAACCCGAAACTCCACATGAGCCCCGCCCTGCACATCTTTGGCGCGGGACGTGAAAAACGCATTTACGCAGTGCCTCCATACACCATCGTCAAGAGCCTCGACTTCGAGGACCACCCCTTTGAGGTGGAGAGCTGGGACAACTGCTGCGGCCTGTGCGGAGCAAAAGACAGCTATCTTGATGAAGTGATCCTGAACAACGAAGGCGAACGGATGTTTGTCTGCTCGGACACGGACTATTGCACCCACCGCCGCGAACAGGGCCACCTCGGCCCCATGGCCGCGAGGGAAGACATTGCAGAACTCAAGGGCGAACGGGCTTAGGGCAAATTTTGAATCCGCCTTTGGCGGTATTTGTCAGGTGACTTCGCCTCCGGCGGCCAAAGGGCAAGCCCTTTGGAATCCCAAACGATTTTATTCGTGTCGACTTCGGTATTTTAACATCATTGGAACAAACCTTGTCGTTTTCAAGGTTAAAGAACTCTAAACCATATGAGGACATCATGGGAGAATCCATGCAACCACTGATCAGCGCACGCGGGCTGACCAAATATTACGGCGACATGATCGGCTGCCGGGACGTGAGCTTTGATCTCTGGCCCGGCGAGGTCATGGG
>JAFLJW010000461.1 GCA_022712815.1 Pseudodesulfovibrio sp.
ACCGGGTACATTAATTCCTAAAAAAGGTATTCAGGAACTCAAAAAATTCTGCGATACTCGTGATAGTATTGAAATTTCTTTTGAAGAAAAACAGATGATTGTAAGAGATAACGAAGCCACCATGGTTATTCTTTTAAAAAATGGTGAATTTCCTCAATATGGTGCAATTATTCAAGCTGTCCAGCTTGAAAATAAAATACAAATAGAAAGAATCCCATTTTTAGATTCATTCATAGTCTTGTATGGCATCGGACTGGGCAAGAAGCATTCTGGACCGCTGGCTGATTTCAGATCGCATGATGTGGTTGAGATGAAAGTAAATAATGATACTGATGCAGATGCCCAGGGCTCCGGCAAATAGAACAAGACCGGTGATGAATTTAAATCTTAAACTGAATGTTTTTGAAAGCATGTAAGTTTCTCCTTGGGTATTTCTTAAAATAACCCAATCTGTTTACAAATTGCAAGACAAGTCATTGTACCTGCCTCCTTGGGGATACACAGGTGGTAACTCAAGTTTTCAGTTAATTCGGTGTAAATCCTTGAACGCCCCTGGTACCAGTCTTCTCTATGTAGACGCATCAATGGCACGGAGTTTGCTGTATTATGATTTGGTAATTTGGTAATTGGAAATTTGACTTAAGGAATAGTGGTTATTTTATAAATCTTAAAAAAGAGAGGCTATTATGGCTGAAGGTAGCGGGATTGTAGTAGATCAGGGGAAGTGGGAATGGTCTGAAATGTGGAAAAAAGAAGATTGGTGGGCAATCTGGATCGGGTTTTTTCTCCTGATAGCCGCCATGTTTATTTATTTTCCCCATTCAGGAGAGATGAAGGACATTATTAACAAGGCCCAAACAAAGTACGGTCAGGATGCAAAACGGACCAGTGCCATCAAGACCATTGCCTGGCATCAATTGTCCGATGCCAAGAAAAAAGCAGAAGCCAGAAAGATATCCGTTGGGAAGTGGCTGACCAGCTTTACCGGCAAGACCCATAAGTGGAAAGACAACCCTGTGGATGCCTTTATGATGAGCAAGGAAAAAGCCGCTGCCAAGGCCGATAAGGCCAAGGCAAAGTATGCCCAGAAAAAGGTTGTTGAAGATGCCACCTTTGCTTCTGCTCTTGCAGCTGAGAAGATTGCAGAAGTTGGCGGTTTTAAAGACATGGCGCTTAATACCGCAGCTTCAACTGCCATTGATACCTGGCGGGATGCAAAGCTTGCCGCAGGTGCTGCCAAAAAGAAAACCAAAGTAAAACCCTATAACCAGATCGGAAAACTCATTGGTCTGGGGGTGTTTTTCTGTATCCTTTTTGGTCTGCCCATGACCGTCATGGGAGTCCCTTTTAAGAAATTTGCCCTGGGTTTTTCTTTTATCTTTGCTGTGGCTATTGTGGCTTGGTTTTTCAGCAACCAGGCAACCATGAAGCATTATGGCATCGGGTATGCTGCCTGGGCGATTCTTCTGGGCATGCTGATTTCCAATACTGTTGGAACCCCCAAATGGGTCATGCCGGCAGTTCAGACCGAATATTATATCAAGACAGGTCTCGTGCTTCTGGGAGCGAAAATTCTCTTTGAGAAAATTATCACCATTGGTACCGCCGGTATCTTTGTTGCCTGGGTAGTGACTCCCACGGTATGGTTGGTCACCTATTGGTTTGGCCAGAAAATAATCAACATGCCCTCTAAACGGCTCAATGCGGTTATCTGTTCCGATATGTCGGTGTGCGGCGTTTCTGCTGCCATTGCAGCGGCCTCGGCCTGCCGGGCCAAAAAAGAGGAACTGACGCTTGCCGTCGGGCTTTCCCTGGTATTTACCGCCATCATGATGATTGTGATGCCCGCTATTATCAAGGGGACCTTTCCCGTTGACAAACAGATGATCCTTGGCGGTGCCTGGATGGGCGGTACCATTGATGCCTCTGGTGCGGTTGCGGCTGCTGGAGCCTTCTTGGGTGAAAAAGCCCTGTATGTGGCTGCCACCATTAAAATGATCCAGAATGTTCTCATCGGTGTGATTGCATTCTTTGTTGCCCTGTATTTCACCACGCGGGTGGAAGTGGAAGAGACGGGAACCAAGGTGGGCTTTGGAGAGATCTGGTTCAGGTTCCCCAAATTTGTGATCGGGTTTATGGCAGCCTCCATAATATTTTCCCTTATCTATACAGGGTTTAATTCGGAACTGGACGGCCTTGGACGTGCCATGATCGACAAGGGTACCATCAAGGGCGGTTCCGATCTTTTCCGGGGATGGTTCTTTACTCTGTCCTTTGTCAGTATCGGGCTTGCCACCAACTTCCGCGAATTGAAAGAGCATTTTAAAGGCGGAAAACCGCTGATTCTTTATGCGTTCGGTCAATCCCTTAACCTAATTTTGACACTGGTCATGGCATATATCATGTTTTATGTGGTATTTCCTGAACTGACAGCAACCATTTAACAGCAACCATTTAATTGATAGCCTGCACCCGGAACGTTAACCTTGTTCCGGGTGCAGGAACCTGCTAATGTTCACAAAGGAGAAATGACTATGTCCACCTTAACTATGAATCATTCCAAAAAGAAAGCATGGGGGAAACTTTTTTTCTATTCTTTCCTGATATGGGTTTTTGGGTGGGTTGTGGGGCCTTATATTGAAAAAAATATTCCCATCTATGAGCAGATTGTCCAGGTAGTGGAAGAACGGGATATTGATTCGGCAGCTTATATGTATATGGATACGGTGGGCTCCTATGACGGTGAATATTATTTGACAGATTCCTTTAAACATTCCCAACGGGATGATTACGGAATGACCAAA
>JAFLJW010000233.1 GCA_022712815.1 Pseudodesulfovibrio sp.
CCGGACCACGGCACGGTGCCGGACGCAAGCCCGTGAAAAATATACGTATCATTAGGGCAGGGAGAATACCCAAGACTCAGTTTATTACTCATTTCAACCTTTGAAAATATTCAGGTTTTCAAAATACGTTGACAGCTCAAACCACGGTCTGTACAAAAGTGACCACCTGGTCATCACTACTTGAACCAGAAAGCAAAGGCAAGGACGCCACCCATGACATCGACAAAAAAAACTTTCGAGAACCTGCCGGACGAAAAGCGTGAACGAGTGCTTGCCGAAGCGACTCAGGAATTCGCCGAACATGGATATCATCAGGCCAGCATCAACCGAATCGTTGATCGGCTCGGTATCGCCAAGGGGTCTCTGTTCAAATATTTCGGCAACAAACAAGGGCTTTTCGAATACCTCTTCGGGCATGCCGTGGCACAGTTCAAGAAACCTCTAAAGGTGATCCGCGATGCGAATTCTGACACTGATTTTTTTGAACGCATGGAAATGAGCCTGCTGGCTGGTGTGGATTTTATCACAGCCCACCCGCTTGTCTATCGTATCTACCTCAAGATGTTGTTTCAGGAAAACTTTCCCCTGCGCGACAAATTCCTGTCTGAAATACGACAGGCATCGGCAAAATATTTGCGCCAACTCGTCAACGAGGCCATGAAATCCGGTCAAATACGTGCAGACATCGACCTCGAAATGGCCATCTTCCACCTCAATTCGGTCATGGATCATTTCCTTCAGGCGTGTGCTGTCCCCTCTCTGGACGGCGGAACCGGACTGTTTGATGCTGATCGCAAGACAATCGAAAATAAAGCTCATGCCCTGACGGATTTCCTCCGCCACGGACTTGGCACCATATCCTGAACACAGGAGAAAAATATGCAACTGCTAAAAGGCGATTTTTACGACAACATGGGTATCGGCGATATTCGCGCCAAGGTTCTAACTGGTGACCGGCTGACCTTCGAGGACGGCATGCGCCTCTTTGACTGCCCGGAACCGCTGGCGGTCGGCGCACTGGCCCACCTGGTCCGCACCCGGATGCACGGCGACAAAACGTTCTACGTCATCAACCAGCACATCAAGTACACCAACGTCTGCGTCAACGGCTGCGTATTCTGCGCCTATCAGCGCGAAGAAGGTCAGAAAGGCGGTTTTACTCTGAGCATTGACGAAGCCATCGCCAAGATCGACTCCGCAGCCCTGACACCGCGTGAGATTCATATAGTCGGCGGCTGTCATCCCAAGCTGGAACTGAATTATTTTGAGGAGCTGCTAAGTGCGATCAAAACCAAACTCCCCGATGTGGTTCTCAAATGTTTCACCGCCGTCGAGATCGCTCATTTTGCCGAACTTGAAAACTTGCCGACCAAAGTTGTCCTGGCCCGCCTGAACAAGGCCGGTCTCGACATGCTGCCCGGCGGAGGCGCAGAAATTTTTGCGCCCAAAATTCGTGAGCAGATTTGCCCACGCAAATCAACCGCCGAAGAATGGCTGACCATCCACGAGGAGGCGCACGGCCTCGGCATGAAAACGAACTGCACCATGCTGTTCGGCCACATCGAAAGTCGCAAAGACCGCATCGACCACCTGATCCGTCTGCGCGAAAGTCAGGACCGCAGCAGTGGCTATACCTGTTTCATCCCCCTGCCCTTCCTGACCGAGAACAGCCAGCTCTCCATCGAGAAGCCACTGACCGGGCTGGTGGAGCTCAGAACCATCGCCATCAGCCGCCTGATGCTCGATAACATCCCTCACATCAAGGCGTACTGGGTGATGCTCGGCATCAAACAGGCGCAAGCTGCCCTCAAATTCGGGGCCGACGATTTCGACGGCACGGTTGTAGAGGAAAAAATCGGCCACGAGGCCGGGGCCACCAGCGAACAAGGACTCACCCGCACCGACCTGCAAGAGATGATCAGAGGATGTGGCTGCACTCCTATTGAGCGCGACGGTTTTTTTAATCAAGTGTGATTGCCTCCGGCGGCTGGGGAAGGGGAGGGAAAAACCTTTCGAGAAAGGTTCTTTCCCTCCCCTTCCCCAGACCCCATCCCTTTCCTTTTCCAAAGCTTTTTGGGGACGCTTCGCGCTAGCTTGAATGGGCTGGATACTATTATTAAGTGAGTTTTATATGGAAAAGATTGAAGATATTTATAAGAAAATTCTGATCGGTAAACGCATTGGTTTTGACGAGGCGTTGACCCTTTATGATGAAGCAGATTTCCATGATCTTGGGCATCTGGCGCATCAGGTCAGGCTTGCCAAACATCCTGAGCCGGTAGTCACTTATGTGGTGGACAGGAATATAAATTATTCCAATATCTGCGTCTGTTGCTGCAAGTTTTGCGCGTTTTACCGCGAGCCGAATCAGGACGGCGGGTACGTGCTGACTCATGAAGAGATCGGCAAAAAGATTCAGGAAACACTTGATCTTGGCGGCACCCAGATTCTCATGCAGGGGGGGCATCATCCCGACCTGCCACTGGCTTGGTACGAGAATATGCTTCGTTACATCAAGCTTAATTACGCGATTCATATCCACGCATTTTCTCCACCGGAAATCGTTTTCTGGAGCAAAATGGAGAATATCCCGGTTGCCGAGGTCATTGAGCGGCTGCGCAAAGCCGGGCTTGACTCCATCCCCGGCGGGGGGGCGGAAATTTTAGTGGATGAGGTCCGATCAAAAGTCGCGCCCAACAAATGCCCAGCCGGGCAATGGCTCGATGTCATGGGAGAAGCGCATAAACAGGGACTCCGCACCACCGCGACCATGATGTTCGGCCACAAGGAAACTGTTGAGCAACGGCTTGAGCACCTGTTCGCCGTGCGCGAAAGTCAGGCCCGAACCGGTGGTTTCACGGCCTTCATTCCATGGACATTTCAACCTGACAACACACAGCTTCCCGACTGCCGAAAACTCACGAGTACGGAATATCTACGCCTGCTGGCCGTCTCGCGCATTGTTCTCGACAACGTGGACAATATTCAGGTTTCATGGGTGACCATGGGACCGAAGATAGCCCAGCTTGCCCTCTACTTCGGCGGCAATGACTTCGGATCAACCATGCTTGAGGAAAACGTGGTCAAGGCCGCGGGTGTTTCTTTCCGGCTTTCCAGCGAAGAAATCCACAGACTCGTCAAGGACGCTGGCTTCACGCTCAAACAACGCAGCATGGATTACACCATTTTGGAGGGACACTAATGCCTGTCCGTCTCGGCAAAATCGGGTATCTCAACGTCCTGCCCATCTATCACCCTCTGGAATCCGGGATTATAGAAAACAATTTTTCCATAGTTTCAGGACCACCCTCTGAGCTGAACAGGCTCATGGACAGCGGGAAATTGGACATTTCAGCCGCGTCCAGCATCGAATATGCCCGGCATCCAGAAAAATATTACCTTGTCCCGAACATCGCCATCGGGAGCTGCGGGCCGGTACAAAGCGTCCTACTTTTAAGCAAATTCCCCATCAGGGAACTCTCAGGAAAAACCATTCTTGTCAGTTCTCAGACACACACCTCCGCTGCTCTTTTACAAATCTTACAGGCTGAATTATGGGAAATTGAAACTGATTTCATCTCCGGAGATGCAACAGCAATACTCGAAAACGGCGATAGACCAGACGCTATTTTGGCCATTGGAGATGAGGCCCTGAACCTGCGCCATCACCCTGAATACACCTATAGAATAGATTTAGGTGAAGCGTGGAGGGATCTTACGGGGCTTCCATTCATATTTGGCGTGTGGCTGATACAACGGGATACATGGGAAACAGACCAGAAAAAGCTCGAAAATGCGGCTCGAAAATTAATAAAAGCAAAGAATTGGGGCATTGAAAACATGCCGGGCATGTGTACCATGGCAGCAGAAAGTAGCTGCCTTACTGGTCCTGAAATGTGCTCATACTTTGACGGGTTGGTCTACGAATTAGGTCCAAAAGAAATCAAGGGGCTGGAACTTTTTTATCACCATTTAAAAGAAAACGGCATTACAGAAGCTATCCCAACTCTGCAATTCATTCCATAAACACCAGCTAGTGCAAAAAGAAAAGGCCCGAACAATCATGTTCAGGCCTTTTTTACGTGCAGAATTAGAAAGAAAAATTACGACCTGGTGAAGTCAATGAATGCCTTGAGCGCGGGGAACATGTACCTTCCGCTGTGGTAGATGAGATAAAATCGCCTTCTGCCTTCGAGTTCAAGGATGTTGAGTCGGATCATGGCACCGCTCTCAATGAATCTCTGCGAAGCAAGGCGTGAAGTGACACTTACACCAACCCCGCCCAAAGTATGAGCCAGAGTTTCACAGGTTCCGTCAACCCGACAGCGGATGTTGAGCTTCCTGAGAGAATGACCGGCGTTTGCAAGGGCCTCTTCCAGGACACTACGGGTCCCAGACCCCTTCTCACGCATTATCCATGGCATCTTGACAAGCTGATCCATGGTGATCGGTGTATCTGTTTTCGGCAACCAGGGTGCATCCGACGCCGCGACGACAACGGTCTCATCCTCAAACAACATCTCTGCGGTCAAACCCTCGATATCTGGTTTTTGCCCGACAATTCCTACAGGCCAGTCTCCAGCAGCCACCTTCTTGATGACTTCAGATGAATCGCTGGTGTGAATGGTAAAGCTAACCTGCGGATAACGCTTTAAAAAATCAGCTAAAAGTGTCGGCATGATGTTATGCGAGGGGATGGTACTACACCCCACCTGCAAGTCGCCAACGACCTTGTTACGAAGCATTTCAATGGAAGCCTTGGCCTGATCCAGGTTCTCGAAAATCAAAACAGCACTGCGATAGAGAACCTCACCAGCCTGGGTGGGCATGACCTTACGCCCCAAGCGATCAAATAACTTAACACCAAGTTCGGCTTCGAGGTTGGCCACATGCGAACTGATGGTCGGTTGGGACAAAAACATCATTTCTCCGGCTTTGGAGAAATTCTGGAATTCATACACCTTGCAAAATGCTTCCAGTTTTCTAATATCCATATAGTAATCTATCCAAATTATTAGAAATATCTATGGCAAACAATATAAAAAAAGGGAAGGCTCAAGCCCTCCCCTTTTCAATCTACTTTTCAATCTACTTTTTGTCCTTGGAATCGGCCTTGTCAGCGGCCTTCTTCTTGGGAGCAGCTTTCTTCGGAGCAGCCTTTTTGGCGGGCTTTTCAGCAGCCTCACCAGCCTTCTCCTCAGTTTTTTCCTTGGGAGCAGCCTTCTTCTTGGGAGCAGCCTTTTTGGCAGGCTTCTCTTCAGCTTCAGCAGCTTTTTTAGCGGGAGCTTTCTTCTCTTCCGTCTTGGCTACGGTCTTTTCCTCAACCTTCTTGGCCGGAACAGCATCGACTGCCTTCTTGGTCAGCTCAATGATGACCATGGGAGCGCAGTCACCCTTGCGGGGCTGGGACAGCTTGATGATGCGGGTGTAACCGCCGGTGCCGCCCTCGAAACGAGGACCGATTTCATCGAAAAGACGCTGCACCATCTGATGACTGCCAAGCACCTTGTAGGCCTGGCGGTGGGCGTGCAAGTCATTGCGAAGTGCCAAGGTAATGAGCTTGTCGACGACGCGACGAAGTTCCTTGGCCTTAGGCTCGGTCGTGCGGATCTGCTCGTAGGTAAGGAGCGCACGAGCCATGTTTTTGAACATGGCGGTACGGTGAGTATTGGACCGATTCAGTTTGCGACCGGACTTTCTATGCCTCATTTTTCTCTTTCCTCTTCAACCATTCCTGGTATTTCTTGTCAAAATCTTCAACAGTCATACCGAACTTCAAAGTCATGCTGTCCAGAACCCGGCGAATCTCATCAAGAGATTTACGACCGAAGTTCTTGGTCTTCAACATGGCCTGCTCGGTGCGCTGAACCAGTTCACCAACAAGCTGGATGTTGGCAGCCTTCAGACAATTGGTGGCACGAACGGAAAGTTCGAGTTCATCAATAGACTTGAACAGATTCGGGTTCAGGTCGATTGCATCGTCTTCTTCTTCCTGCGTCTCGGAGGAGAGCTCGTCGAAGTTGATGAAAACCGACAACTGTTCTTTCAGAATCTTGGCACTGTATGCACAGGCATCCTCTGGAGAGACAGAACCATCTGTCCACACTTCGAGGACGAGCTTATCGTAGTTTGTCATTTGGCCGACACGCGCCTGTTCGACGGAGTATGCGACTTTCTTGACAGGAGAGTAACTGGCGTCAAGGATTATGGCACCGATATCATCGATCAAACCCTCGTGCATGTCAGCCGGGACGTATCCCATGCCCATGCGGACTTCCAGTTCCATCTTCAAAGGACGATTCTCAGTCAAAGTGGCAATAAGCTGATCCTTGTTCAAAACAGTGACGTTCTGATTTTCCTGGATCATGCCAGCAGTGACTTGGCCTTTTTTGTTGGCCTCAAGGAGCAACCGCTGAGGCTCATCCGTGGTCATGGCTATCCGAACCTGCTTCAGGTTCAGTACGACCTCGGTCATGTCCTCAAGTACACCGGATATTGTCGTGAACTCATGCTGCACACCTTCTACGGATGCGGCAACAATGGCACAGCCCTGCATAGAGGACAAAAGAACCCGGCGCATGGCATTACCAATAGTGGTAGCATAGCCACGCTCCAGCGGTTCGCAAATGAACTTCCCGTAAGTCTCGGTGGATTTGCCATCACGCACGAGCTTTTCGGGTTTGACCAATTCACTCCAATTACGGGTGTTGATGAGTTTGTCGCCATTCTCAATAAGCATGAATTCCCCTATTTACTTGGAGTACAATTCAACAATGAGCTGCTCGTTGATCGGGAACTGGATGTCGTCCCGGCTCGGCATGGCCTTAACCGTACCCTTGAAGTTGGCACCATCGGATTCAAGCCACTCAGGACAACCTCGACGAGCGATGACTTCCTGAGCCTCATTGATTACCGGCACCTTGCGGGATTCCTCGCGGACTTCAATAACGTCCTCAGCCTGAACCTGCATGGACGGGATATTTACTCGACGTCCGTTCAGCATGAAAATGCCGTGAAGGACGAGCTGACGAGCCTGGTCGCGGGAATTGGCGAAACCAAGGCGATAGATAACGTTGTCCAGACGGCGTTCAAGGATCATCAACAGGTTGTGACCCGTGACACCTTTCATGCCATCGGCACGTTTGTAATAGATACGGAACTGGCCTTCCAGAACGCCGTACATGCGGCGAACTTTCTGCTTCTCACGAAGCTGGATGGCGTAGTCGCTCACCTTCTGGCGCATGCGACCGGAATGTCCCGGAGGGTAGGGACGCTTTTCATAAGCGCACTTGTCAGTGTAGCAACGGTCACCCTTCAGGAACAACTTGGTTCCCTCACGGCGGCACAGCTTGCATTTTGCACTAGTATATCTTGCCACGATAAATCTCCTTAATTAGACCCTGCGGCGTTTGGGCGGACGGCAACCATTGTGGGGAATCGGTGTGATATCCCTAATGAAGGTCACCCTAAAGCCTGCGTTGTTGATGGCGCGCATGGCAGCCTCACGTCCGGAGCCGGGGCCCTTGACGTAAATGCCGACGGTACGCATACCGGAATCCTGAGCACGTTTGGCGGCGGATTCAGCGGCCATCTGTGCCGCGAAAGGAGTGGACTTGCGGGAACCCTTAAAATGAGCACCGGCAGAAGCCCAACTGACAACATTACCCTTGACATCGGTGAAGGTCACGATCGTATTGTTGAACGAGGCCTTAATATGCGCGATACCAACGGGTATGTTCTTCTTCTCTTTTCTCTTCCCAGCTCGACGGGGTTTAGCCATTGCCTTAATTCTCCGTTGAATAAAAGTCTTGTACAACGCATGCATGCCAAAACGGCACGTCACGCGACTATTCGCTCAAGCGAATTTATTTCTTCTTGCGGCCCATGACTGAACGACGGGGACCCGTGCGGGTACGAGCGTTGGTCTTGGATTTCTGCCCGCGAACGGGAAGACCACGACGATGGCGAAGGCCGCGATAGCTGCCGATATCCATCAAACGTTTGATGTTGGTTGAGATCTCACGACGGAGGTCACCCTCAACTTTGTGGTTATCTTCGATCTCGATACGAATCTGGCTGACTTCATCGGCAGACAGATCATCTGTCTTTTTCTGCCAATCAACCTTGGAATTATCGAGAATCTGCAGGGCCACGGTCCGACCGATGCCGTAGATATACGTCAACGCAATATACATGCGCTTGTTTTTCGGCAGATCTACACCAGCAATACGTGCCATAGGTATTTCCCTTTATCCTTGACGCTGTTTGTGGCGCGGGTTCTCACAGAGAACTCGCAGCACACCGTTGCGCCTGATGATTTTGCACTTGGAACACATTTTCTTAACAGAAGGTCTGACTTTCATGACCAACTCCAAACTGTCTAAATAAACATAATGCCAAAGGTCCCCCAATAAAGGGGAACTGGCCTTGAAAACGAAGCTGCGATTTATACTGCGCTTTTTGACAAAGAGCAAGTCCTTTTTTTCAAACCCGGAGGTCAGTCGGACGAACTCAATATCATCGGCCCATCAGAGGTTATGGCTATGGTATGCTCAAAATGAGCAGACAGTTTCCTGTCCTTGGTGACCGCAGTCCATTTATCCTCGAGGACTTCCACTTCGTATGTTCCCACTGTGACCATCGGCTCAATGGCAAGCACCATACCGGCTTTAAGAGGAATACCGGTCATGCCTTTGGGTACGAAGTTGGGGATCTCAGGCTTCTCATGGAGATGACTTCCGATCCCGTGTCCAACAAATCGACGCACTATACCGAAACCGAAACCTTCGACGTATGACTGAATTGCCGCGGAAATGTCATACAGATTATTACCAGGTACGGCCTGTTCGATACCAACATGAAGAGACTCACG
>JAFLJW010000253.1 GCA_022712815.1 Pseudodesulfovibrio sp.
TGAAGGCCAAAAACGGCGTCGCCAGCAACATATACATCCCGGATACGCCGACCAGGGTGGCGATAAGCCCCACCAGAGCGCGAACCAGACTGCTGCTTGAAACGGCGAGTATGGACCCACCCAAAAGGACAATGGTGTAGACGCAAAACGCTACTTTTGCCATGATTTCCATATTAAGCCTTCTTCCCTGCCGCGGCCGGTTCGGCCTCGGTTTTGGGAGCCTGGGCGGACAGTTCCGTTGCCTGCTCCTTTAACCGGGCGAGAAGATCAAGTTTCATTTCCTTCCGGGAAGTTGCGACCCAATAGATGTTGTTGGAGAACTTCAGGGATTTGACCGGACAGACATCGATACACGTGCCGCACAGACTGCACAGGCTGTAATCGTATGTGAATTTGGCCGGATTTTTCGGAGCCTTGGGCTTGACGACCTTTTCGCCTTTTTCCTTGGCCTCTGCCATTGCCTGTTCCTGTTCTGGCGTAGGCTTGGGAGCCTTTTGCTTGACGACAGTCAGGCAGCGGCTCGGACAATTGGTCGCACACATCATGCATGAAATGCACTTAGGTGTGGCCGGGTCCTTGGGCTTCCCGATTTGCTCGACATGCCCACCGAATGTAGACAGGTTTTCGCTGTCTATCACTTCCCTGGGATAATGGACCGTAATCAGAGGCTTGCAAAAATACTTGCCTGTAATCTTGAGCCCCACGATCAGGCTCCAACAGTCCTTAACTGGCTGCCAGATGTGTGTTTTGAATGCGTTCATATATACACCTACAGCTTAATGATGAGCGCGGTGGCCAACAGATTGAATGTAGCCAACGGCAGCAGCCATTTCCAATTGAGATTGAGAAGCTGATCGAACCGTACACGAGGGAAGGTCCAGCGAGCCCAAATCATGAGGAACAGCAGTGCATAAGTCTTGACGAGCATCCACCACCAGCCCTCGATACCGGGGACAGGACCATGGAAACCGCCCAGAAACAAGACTGAACAAATGGAGCACATGACGACCATGTATCCGTATTCAGCCATAAAGAAGAGGCCGAATCCCATGGAGGAATATTCGGTGTGAAAACCGGCGGTCAGTTCGGACTCGGCCTCGGCCAGGTCAAACGGAGCGCGGTTGGTTTCACCGAACATCGCCACGATGAAGATGAGAAAGGCCAGCGGCTGCTTGAAGACATTCCAGTCCCAGATGTATCCGGCCTGCAACGATGTGATCTCGCTCAGGTTCAGGGTGCCGGTCATAAAGGAAATGGCCAGCACGACCAGAAGCAACGGAATCTCGTAGGCAACGGTCTGGGAAACAGCACGAGCCGCGCCAAGGAGGCCCCATTTATTGTTGGAGGCCCAACCGGCCAGAATAGTCGCCAGTCCGTTGAAACTGGAAAATGCCAGGATCAACAGCAAGCCAAGGTTTACTTCCATACCGATCAGTACCGGTCCGTACGGAATGGGCATGAAGAGCAGCATCACCGGAATCATGGATAGGATAGGGGCCAGCCAAAAGAGGACCACATCCGAATTGTCCGGTGTCAAAAACTGTTTGCCCATGAGCTTCACGCCATCAATAAGCGTCTGAAGCACACCATGCGGGCCGACCTCGAAAGGACCGGGCCTGCGCTGGATATGGCCTGCGAATTTACGTTCGCAATAGACCAGAACCAAGGCATTGAAGGCAAGCCAGACGATACTGGCAACTGCCGCAATGACAAGGTTAATAAGGATCATTGGTATTCCAAACATTGAACCACCCTACCTGTCGAGTTCGGGGATAATCAGGTCAAGGCTACCCAATATGGCAACAGCATCAGCGAGAATGACACCTTTGGCAGTCTCGGAAAATGCGTTCATATTGGAGAAGCCCGGCGCACGCAGCTTGACACGGTACGGGACCTTGGATCCATCGGAGACAACGTAAACGCCGATTTTTCCGCGAGCACCCTCGACATTGAAGTACGCTTCACCTGCCGGAGGTTTCATGCCCGGCTTGGGAGGCTTGTCCATGATATACTTGCCCTCTGCACCGGGCAGTTGCTCAAGCGCCTGCTCGATAATACGCAAGCTCTGCTCCATTTCGGCTACACGGACATGATAACGCCCTGCCGAACAAGCTGATTCCTGCGTCGGGATATCGAAGTCAAATCGATCATAGATCGAATACGGCTCATCCTTGCGAAGGTCATAAGCAACACCCGCGCCACGGACCACGGGACCGGTGCAACCATAACGGCGGCACATGTCCTGATCGATAATGCCAATGCCCTCAATACGTTTCCTGAGAATGATATTCTCAGTAACGAGATCGTGGTACATGGGCAGCCGCTCACGGAAGTGCGGGATAAATGTCTTGATCAGTTCAATACACTTATCATCCATGTCCATCTGCACACCGCCAACGCGGAAATTGCTGTAGGTCAGCCTGGAGGCCGAAGGCCTTTGCAGGATGTCCAAAAGCATTTCACGATCATCAAAGGAGTACATGATGGGAGTGAACGCACCAAGGTCAAGGATGTAAGCACCCCACCAAAGGAGGTGGGAAGTGAGGCGGTTGAGCTCGGTCATGATGACCCGCAGATACTCTGCCCGCTCAGGCACCTCGATGCCCATCAGTTTTTCCACGGCACCGACATAGGCCCAGTTCCAGGCCATCGGATGTCCGTAGTCGACGCG
>JAFLJW010000247.1 GCA_022712815.1 Pseudodesulfovibrio sp.
TTGATGGTGATGGTGATGGTCGCATCGGCTTTGTTCTGATCGTCCACCCAGGTGATGGTGCCGCGGTTGGTCAGCTCATCGCGCAGGACTTTGCGGATACGTGGTTCGAGCCATGAAAGGGTCGTGGGGTTGGTCACCCCGGATATGGCGAGGGTCCGGTACTCAGGCGTGAGCACGGAGTTGCTGCCTTCACCAAACCCGTAACCGCCGCAGGCAGCAAGAAAGAGTGGTAGCAGTATTGCCATGTATCGAAGAGCTTTCATTAATATTCTCCAGATGATCGATGTCTGGCAGGGATGGTACTTGGAATCCGGGGAAGAGTAAATGAAGGATGGAGGAATTGAAATGTCTGACAAGAAAGAAAGTGAAAGCAAAGGTCTTGTCAATATTGCAGAAAAAAGGCCGGGGAGGTTAATACCCCCCCCCGGCAAAAGCCATTACATGTATTTGCTTCTTATTTGGCAGCTTCGACTAATCCCCTCAGGCTTTCAGGGAGTTTTCCCATCATGTCTGCGGGAGTTTTGACTGGTACGAAAGGAGGTTGTCCCATGTCTTTCAGAACTTTAAGACCGCCTTCCTGGTCGAAAAGGTAGGCAAGGAAGGCTTCGGCGGCCTCCCGGTTCCGGGCTTTGTCAAGCAGGGTTACGCCATATGTGATGGATTTTCCAATCCGGTCGATGGTCGTACCGGCAGTCTTGCCAGTGACGGTCACGACGGCCTGCTTGTAGAAAGGATTCAATGCGATGTCGCTTAAGTTGATGTGCTTGTCGAGCGGGACGTATTTGAGGCCGTGCTGGACTGCAACAGAGAGGTACTCAAAGGCGTAATCCATTTTACCGTTTTTCAGCAGGGCAACAAGTTCTTTGGCTTTGGGTTTGACATTCTCGATGGGGCGGTTGGCCATGGTTGCATCGAAAAGGCCAGGCTTGTCGTAAAATAATTCAGCCAGTTGCAAAACCATGACGCTTCTGTATCCGCATGGGTCTAGATTGGGATCGGAATGGCCCCATACTACATCTTTTTCTTGCAGGATTTCATACCAGTTGGTCGGAGTGATTTTATCGGCCATGCGGCTCTTGGCCGTGTAGCAGAGTACAATTTGATTGGCGGCGAACCGAACATTCCAGGACGCAAATTTCGGAATCAGGTTCTTGTCGATAACCACATAGTCGGCGGAAGCCATGATATCAGCCGTCTCACCGTTTTCGGAGATAAGGCGGGCCATTTTGGTGCTGCCGCCAGCTTTGGTCACGATATCAACTTTCGGGTACTTTGCCTTGAATTCTTCCGCCATTTTTTTGAAGGGAACAGTCAGGCTGCCTGCATGGTAGATTGTCAGCGTGCCGGAAGGTTGGGCCATGGCAGGCATTGCGGAGCAGAGGAACATGGCACAGGCCAGCAGCACCAGTGTGAACTTGGATATCAATGTACTAAAAAACACGGCAATCTCCTTATGTTTAGTTCGTGTGGTATTATGCTTGTAATAGCATGATTGCAAGATGGGGAGTCTCTGCCGTCATTTGGCACAAGGTCAGGTTCCAAAAAAAAATAGGGAAAGCCAATGGCTCTCCCTGTTTTATTCTTGAGTGATATGCAGTGCTTAGTTTGCGACGATGTTCACCAGCTTGTTCGGAATGACAATCACCTTCCGAATCGTCTTGCCGTCGGTGTGGGCCATCACGTTTTCCAGCCCAAGGGCGACTTTTTCGACCTCATCCTTGGGGGCATTGTTCGCCATCTGGAATTTGGCGCGCATCTTACCGTTGACCTGAACGATCAGCGTTACCTCATCCTTGATCAGGGCGGCTTCGTCGTAGGTCGGCCATGGCTGTTTGGTCAGGGTGGTTGTGTGCCCGAGCGCCTGCCACAACTCCTCGCAGACGTGCGGGGTGATGGGCGAGAGCAGGGTCACGGCGGTTGCAATGGCAGAGGAGAGAGCCTTGGGATCAGCGTCTTTCAGAGCTTCCCTGAGTCCGTATATCTCATTGACCAGCTCCATGACCGCCGCGATGACGGTGTTGAACTGGAATTCGTTTTCAATGTCGCGGGTGGCCCGGCGAACCGTGTCGTGCTCCTTGAAACGGAGCTGTTTGGCCGCGTCGATCTGCGGATCGTTGGAGGAAGCCGGTTGCACGGCCTGAAGCTTGTCTTCCAGTCCCTCGACCAAACGCCAGAGGCGGCTGAGGAAGCGGAACGCGCCCTCGATGCCCTGATCCGACCATTCCAGTTCCTTGACCGGCGGGGACGCAAAAAGGATGAACAGGCGGGTGGCATCCGCGCCATACCTGTTGATCATGGAATTTGGGTCCACCGTGTTGCCTTTGGACTTGGACATCTTGCCGCCGTCCTTCAGGACCATGCCCTGAGTGAGCAGGTTGGCAAAAGGCTCGGTGGTTTTGATGAAACCAGTGTCGCGCAGGGCCTTGGTAAAGAACCGAGAGTAGAGCAGATGCAGGATGGCATGTTCGATACCTCCGATATACTGGTCAACATTCATCCAGTAATCAGTGGCCTCCTGACTGAAAGGCTCGGTCTCGTTCCTGGGGTCGCAATAGCGCATATAGTACCAGGATGACTCGAAAAATGTATCAAATGTATCGGTTTCACGACGGGCAGCCTTGCCGCATTTAGGACATTCGCAATTGACGAATTCCTCCATCTGCGGGAGCGGTGATTTGCCGTCGGCGCGGACCTGAGCGTTTTCCGGCAGGATTAGCGGGAGCTGGTCTTCGGGGACCGGTACGATTCCACAATCGTCGCAGTAGATGATCGGGATGGGTGCGCCCCAGAACCGCTGGCGGGAGATATTCCAGTCGCGCAGGCGGTAATTGACGGACATCGTACCCAGCCCGGATTTGTCCAGATGCTCGACAATGGCCTTTTTGGCAGACTCGTTTTCCATGCCGTTGAAATCACCTGAATTGACGAGAATACCGGGTGCGGTATAGGCGGCTTCCATGGTGGATTCATTCAGGATTTCGCCCTTGTCGTGCAGCTCGACCGGGTTGATGACGGTCTTGATTTCAAGCTTGTACTTCTTTGCAAACTCGAAATCGCGCTGGTCGTGGGCAGGGACGGCCATGACCGCGCCGGTGCCGTATCCCATGAGCACGAAGTTGGCGATGAAGATGGGAATCTCCAGGCCGGTGATCGGGTTGATGCAATATTTGCCGGTGAAGATGCCTTCTTTTTCAAGATCCTCAGCCCCGCGTTTGATGCGGTCCATGTTCCTGATGTTGGTGATAAAGGCGTTGATTTCAGTCTTGTTGTCGGCATCCTTGGTGAGCGTTTCGACCATGGGATGCTCGGCGGCCACGGACATGAAAGTCGCACCGGAAATGGTGTCCGGGCGGGTGGTGAAGACCTTGATGGTCTCGTCCATATCCTTGACCTGGAAGGTCAGTTCCGCGCCGTAGCTCCTGCCAATCCAGTTGCGTTGCATGGTCAGCACGCGTTCGGGCCAGCCGGTGTCCAGAGTGTCGAGGTCTTTGAGCAGTTCGTCCGCGTAATCCGTGATGCGCAGGAACCACTGTTCCATGTCTTTTTGTTCGACTTCGGATTCGCAACGCCAGCACAGGCCGTCCACGACCTGTTCATTGGCGAGGACAGTATTGCAATCGGGGCACCAGTTCTGGGGCGAGTCCTTGCGGTAGGCCAGCCCTTTTTCAAGAAATTTCAGGAAGAACTTTTGTTCCCATTTGTAATATTCGGGACGGCAGGAAGCGATTTCACGCCGCCAGTCATAGGAGTAGCCGAGCCGCTGAAGCTGCTCGCGCATTTCTGAAATATTCTGGTAGGTCCATTTGGCCGGATGGGTCTTGTTCTTGATGGCCGCGTTTTCAGCGGGCAGGCCAAAGGCATCCCAGCCCATGGGATGCAGGACGTTGTAGCCCTGCATGGACTTGAAACGGGCAACCACATCACCGATGGAGTAGTTGCGCACATGCCCCATGTGAATCTTTCCCGATGGGTAGGGGAACATCTCAAGCACGTAGTATTTTGGCTTGGACGGATCGACTTCAACTTCGAAGCAGCGGGAATCCTTCCAGATTTCCTGCCACTTCTTTTCAACCTCTTCCGGGGTATATTTGCCTAAAGCCATAGGAGATTCCTCAAAAGGATTTTTTTATTTCAAACTTGCCGCTAGCTACGCTTTTGGCCACGCCATCGAGGATGCCGTTGATGAAACCGCGGGATTTATCGTCGCCAAAGGTCTTGGACAGCTCTACGGCCTCATTGATACCTGCCCTGAGAGGCATTTCGGTGTAGATCATTTCGTAGATGGAAAGGCGCAGGATGGCGAGTTCCACAATGCCGATGCGTTTTATTTTCCAATGCTGGGAGTGCTCTTCGATGACCGAGTTTACGGCCTCAAGGCTGGCATCGACACCCATTACCAGAGCGTACGCGAAATCTCGTGCAGTCTCGGAACTCTGTTCCAGAACCAGTGGATTCTGGTCAAAGGATGTGACGATATCCACGGGGTTTTTCTTGTCCGTGAACTGAGTGCCGTAGAGTACCTGAAAGGCCAGAGCACGACCAATCCTGCGGATACCGGGCTTGTTGCCCTTTTTTTTCTTTGCCATGGAATTTAGAGCTGCTCCAGAACACGGATGGTCTCAAGCAGGGCGGAAGCGGCTTCCACACCCTTGTTGCCGCCCTTGGAACCGGCACGTTCGATGGCCTGATCCAGAGAGTCGCACGTGAGCAGGCCAAATCCCATGGGGACGCCTGATTCCATGCTGGCCTGAGCCACGCCCTTGGCGCACTCATTACAGACATAGTCAAAGTGCGGGGTGGCACCACGGATGACTGCGCCAAGCACGACGATACCGTCGTAGTCGCCGGACCGGGACATCTTCTGGGCCGCGATGGGCAGCTCGAAAGCACCGGGCAGGCGAACCAGAGTCAGGTTGTCCCTGTCTCCGCCGTGGCGGACAAAATAATCTACGGCCCCGGAAATGAGCCGGTCAACGATGAAATCGTTGAAACGGGCAGCGATGATGGCAATCTTCAGCCCCTTGGCGTCCAGTTGTCCTTCGATGGTCTTCAGGTGCATAGGTCTTTCTCCCTACTAGAATGAAATATGTTGCAACAATATGCGGTCAGGACGATGAAAAAGTCAACTTTCAAGGCTTTTAGCCCTTGGTCGGAGCAGCAACTTTGATCATGTGGTTCATCTTGTCGCGCTTGGTTTCAAGGTACTTCTTGTTGATCTCACAGGCGTCGATTTCAATAGATACCCGCTCGGTGACTTCCAGGCCGTATCCTTCCAGGCCAACCATTTTCTTTGGATTGTTGGTTATCAGTCTCATTTTGGAGACACCGAGGGCAACCAGAATCTGGGCACCAGTGCCGTACTCGCGCAGGTCAGCCGGGAAGCCGAGTTTTTCGTTGGCCTCAACCGTATCAAATCCCTGATCCTGAAGATGGTAGGCCTTGATCTTGTTGCCCAGGCCGATGCCGCGTCCTTCCTGACGCATGTAGACGAGAACTCCCTTGCCCTCATTTTTGATCATGCACATGGAATCCGCCAGTTGCGGGCCGCAATCACAGCGCAGGGAACCAAAGACATCGCCGGTCAGGCATTCGGAGTGAACGCGAACCAGAGTCGGCTCGTCCGGGGTGATATCGCCCATATAGAGTGCAATATGCGTCTTGCCGTCGATTTCGGACTTGAAGGCCACGCTCTTGAAATTTCCCCAGCGGGTAGGCAGCTTGGCCTCGCCGACCTTGGTGACGGAATGTCCGCCGAACTTCATGCGATAGGCGATGAGGTCGGCGACCGAGCAAATCTTGAGGTCGTGTTTCTTTGCGTAGATTTCCAGATCCGGCATGCGGGACATGGAGCCGTCTTCGTTCATGATCTCGCAGATGACGGCTGCGGGTTTGAACCCGGCCAGACGAGCGATATCGGTGCCGCCCTCGGTTTGCCCGGCACGGACCAGAACTCCGCCGTTCTTGGCACGCAGGGGGAAAATGTGTCCGGGGGTGACGATGGAGTCGGCGTTGGCTCCGTCTTCCACCGCAGCCAGGACGGTGACGGCGCGGTCGGCGGCGGAAATACCGGTGGTCACGCCTTCACGGGCCTCGATGGAGACCGTGAAATTGGTGCCGAATCCTGATTCGTTTTTCTTGGTCATCAGTTCGAGGCCAAGGCAGTCGGCCATTTCGTTGTTCATGGGCAGGCAGATCAGTCCACGGCCATAAGTTGCCATGAAGTTGATGAGTTCAGGGGTGACTTTTTCGGCGGCGCAGACGAGATCGCCTTCGTTTTCGCGGTCCTCATCGTCCACCATGATTACCATCTTGCCCTGGCGAATATCCTCGATGGCTTCTTCAATCTTGCATAGTGCCATATTTCAAATACCTCGTTAGTTCTGTTTTCCCGGAAACTTTTGTGGGACAGGCTTGCTGTTCCACTGCGGGGAACCCCACTACTTATCGCAAATGGTCTCGGTGGGAAAGGAGAAATTTCACGCAAAAAAAATCTGGCATATCAATACAATACGACTCAGTGCCGATTAAATATCAATGCTGATCCTTCTGTCCTGTTTCGGGAATGTAGTCACTTGCGCCCCAAAGGCAATGATTCAGGTCAAACTAAGGGGAGATGCTTTTCCTTTGCGGCCTTGTAGATGACGACCTGATTCCGGCCACTCTCCTTGGCCTGATAGAGGCTTTTGTCCGCAGCCCGGATGAGGGCATCCTTGAGGCTGCCATCCTCAAGCTTCACGCTTTTGAAGTCGGCCACACCGCTGCTGATGGTCATGTTAATGGATGGGCCTTCCATGATTATGGCGTTGACTTCGATGATCATGCGCAGTTTTTCAGCTGCCTTTGCGGCATCGGCAGCCTTCATGGCCGGAATGAGGATGACGAATTCTTCGCCCCCATAGCGGGCCACGATGTCCGAGGCTCGCACATTGGCTAGCAGAAGCCGGGCGATTTCAGCCAGGACGATATCTCCGGCCGGATGGCCGTAGGTGTCGTTAACCGTCTTGAAATGATCAAGATCGATCATGATCAGGGAAAGTTCGGTGTCGTACCGGGAAGCACGGTCCACTTCCTCACTGAGTCGAGTGAAGAATTGGCGGCGGTTGGTCAGGCCGGTCAGTTCGTCGGTGATCGCCAGTGAGGCAATCTCCGCGTGCGCGGCCTGGAGCTGGCGCATGAGCCGAATACTACAGAAAAGAAAGACACCGAGTACCATGGCGGTGGAGAAAGCGGTCAACCCTAAAACGATATTTCTGTTCTTTGCGAGGGCTTTTTTCGTGGAGGTTATGTCAAATGAAACGCTGAGACCACCCCGGACATCCCCAACCTTGTATCCCTGCTTGGCGTGACAAGCCAGACAGGCTTCAGTGGTTTCAAGGGGAGCCATGTACCGGAAAAATGTCAGGTCATCTCGCGGCTCTTCGGTGGTTGCGTGTAGCTCTCCAAGTTCAAATGATTTCAGGGACGTGCGCTCGAATTCGTCAGGTGCATTGTTGGGGTTGAGCGGTTTCAGGCTGGTGATGTGGTATTTGAAGATGCCTTTTTTGGCGGCCAGTTCGGATATTTCACGGGTCATCATGGCCGGGTTGCGTTTGGTGAAGACGCGCCCGTCCATGGCGGTGAATTCCGGGTTGTCGAGGTATGGATTGGTTTCCACACCCGGTTTTTTCTCAACGTAGACACCGCCATGCATGGCATTCCACATTCGCGTCAGGATGATGTTTTGAAAATGCGCTTTGGCACTGGTCGTGATCTGGTCCTGGATGAGTTCTTTGTCACGCAGGTATGTGCCGAGATATAGTCCGAATATGAAAAGAGACACCACCAGACAGACCTGGATCATGAATTTCCACCAGACATTGCCAGATCGTATAGTTTTTCCTGTTTTATTGTTCACTTCGGGGGCTCCGCTGCAAATTACATGTTTACGAGTCGTGTACCCGTATCGTATGAAGGTTGAAAGAGAAATGATTATAAACTTACTATATTGGATGAAAAAATATTGTCAGTTTAGGTGTGAAGTGTTTCCCTGATTTTGTTTACATTTGTCTTTTCTTATTTCTTTTTCCCATCCCCTTTGCTTCAATTTTAATGAAGGCAACCTCTGGACGGGCGAATTGAATTCCGGCGTACAGAAATTTTGTATCTGTTTTCAGACTTCATCATACTTCCTAAATGTCTGAGTGCTTGCGCATAGGACATAAGGGGAGTAGGCCGGACTCGTTTCACCTGAATTAGGGTAAAGACCTGGGTGGGACTTGGTGCGTGTCCATAAAAAAAGGTTTCGTATAATGAAATTGACCGATTTGATGCCCATGGAAAAATGGGTGGAGTTGCAGGAAGAACTGCATGAGCGGTTCGCACTCAACGCGGACGTCATGGACAAGGACGGTAAACGTCTTGCCGGGAATACCTGGGGTAACGAACTGTGTCGAACCATTCGTGGCGATGCCAAGGGCCTTGGTGCTATTTGCGCCCCGTCAGGGCAGATGTTTCTGCATCTGATGCAGACGGGCAAAAAGCCTTTTGCCGAAGAATGTGATGGCGGTATGCTGAGGATTTCCGTTCCGGTCATTCAGGAAGGCGAATTTATCGGGACTGTCGGCGGTTGCGGTCTGGTGCCTGAGGATGGCGAAATTGAAGAATACATGATCGAGATGTCAACTGGCATGAGCGGGGAAGATATAGCTACACAAGCCAAAGAGGTCGCTGTCGCTTCCGAGACTCGGATTCAGGAGATCATAAGTTTTATTCAAAACCGGATTGCGGAAGGCATCGGATAGAACCGTCTTCATGCGGTTTTTTGTTTTTTGACCTTGTTCCTACCCTCCGATTTTGTAGAACAGACTTGCCTGATTACAGCATCCGCTGAATCCAAGTGATTTATATATCTTTTCCATGCAGACCGCTTCGCGGACGATGCTTGCCAGATGGTCGATAGCGTCTTCGAGATCAAAGGTGGTCTGCACTGTCTCAAGCGGCGATAATCCCTTGTCCATGCGGAGTTGGTCGATGAACCAGCGGCGAAATTCATCGGCGTCGAACAGGCCGTGGAGGTAGGTTCCCCAGACCCGGCCATCGGCGCGGGTGAAGCCGAGCGGTTCGCCCGAGTTGTCGCGCAGGGCCACGCGCAGGTCCTCGGACAGGGGCGTGGTCAGGCCATGGTGAATTTCATATCCGTGGACGTTGTGGCCGGATTTTGAATGGACACCCCAGGTGCGGGTCAGGGTTTTTTCCGGCACCAGAGTCGTCTGAACCGGCAGCAGGCCAAATCCGTCCACGCGGGTGGTTTCCGACTCAAGGCCGTAAGGATCATCCACCACTTCTCCGAGCATCTGGAAGCCGCCGCAGATACCTATCACGCGGGTCTTGTGACCGTTGTTGGTCAGGGCGCGGATGGCTGCGGCCATTCCTGCTCCGCGCAGGGCTTTCATGTCCGATACCGTGGATTTGGAGCCGGGGATGATGACGGCATCCGGCGTGCCGAGGTCATGGGCATCAGAGACAATGCGGATGCGTACATCGGGTTCCGCAAAGAGCGGGTCGAGGTCGTTGAAATTCGAGATGCGCGGCAGGTCGATGACCGCGATATCCACGCATTGATCTTCCGGCAGTTTTTCGCCATCCGGCCGGAAGCCATCCTTGAACGAGACAGAGTCTTCTTCTGGCAAACCCAGGGAATGAATGTATGGAATGGTTCCCATGACCGGCTTGCCCGTGTGCTCGAACATCTGTCCGAAGGCGGGATCAAGCAGGCTCGCATCGCCCCGGAATCGGTTGATGAGGAATCCTTCCACCAGACTGCGTTCCATGGGGGTGAGCAGGTGCATGGTGCCGACTATGGACGCGAACACGCCGCCCCGGTCAATGTCTCCGGCCAGCAGCACTCGCGCATCCGCGTATTTTGCCATGGCCATATTGACGATATCGTGGTGCTTGAGGTTGACCTCGGCCGGGCTGCCCGCTCCTTCCAGAACAATGATATCGTGCTCGTTTGCCAAGGAATCATAGGCGGTTTTGACGGCCTCCCATGCCCGGGGCTTGTACTGCACGTACTCCTGCACGTTCATGTTCCCCACCGGGCGGCCCATGACGATGACCTGAGAGCCGGTGTCCGAGCCGGGCTTGAGCAATACCGGATTCATGCGCACATCCGGCTTTTGCCGACAGGCCATGGCCTGAGTTACCTGAGCGCGTCCCATCTCGCACCCCTGATCCGTGACATAGGAATTGAGTGACATGTTCTGGGCCTTGAACGGGGCCACACTATAGCCGTCCTGAAGGAAAATTCTGCAAAATGCGGCGGCCAGCACGGATTTGCCCGCGTTGGAATTGGTTCCCTGAATCATGAGCGCGGGGGTGCGCTTGATGCGTTTGACCACCGGGCCACGCCCTGTGCCGCTGACTGATTTCATGGCCTTGATGAGCCGCTCGTTGTCTTCCTCGTTGCGGACGGCCACGCGGAACCAGTT
>JAFLJW010000212.1 GCA_022712815.1 Pseudodesulfovibrio sp.
GGCACAGTTTCGCCACTCATCTGCTGGAGGCCGGGGCTGACTTGCGCAGTGTTCAGGAGTTGCTCGGCCACGAAAATCTGACCACGACACAGCGGTATACGCATCTGGACATGCAACACATCATGCAGGTATACGACCAGGCGCACCCACGAGCTGGAGAGAGTCGTGATGAGAAAGACGAAAAAGAATAATTACACCACACGGAGAATATGATGGAGAATCCCATGGTCCTTCTGGAAACCCCGGAAGGCGAGATTTTGATAGAGCTGTATGCTGATAAAGCCCCGAAGACAGTAGAGAACTTTTTGCAATACGTGGACGATGAGTTTTATGACGGCACGCTGTTTCATCGCGTCATCAAGGGATTCATGGTTCAGGGCGGCGGGTTGACCTTTTCCATGGAGGAGAAGGAAAATCGAGGTCCCATTCAGAATGAGGCGACCAATGGGCTGAAGAATGTTGAAGGAACCGTGGCCATGGGGCGCATGCCGGACCCGCATAGTGCTTCTTCGCAGTTCTATATCAATGTGGCTGACAATGCCGATCTCGACCATACTGGCGAAGACGATGAAAATTTTGGCTATTGCGTGTTCGGAGAAGTCGTTGATGGCATGGACGTGGCCGTGAAGATCAGCAAGCTGCGCACCAAGAGCTATCAGGGGTTCGACGATGTTCCGGCTGATCCTGTCTCCATCATTACTGCTCGCCGTTTTGAATAAAGAACCATTAAAAGGTTAAAAAAAAGGCGAAACCATCCGGTTTCGCCTTTTTTGATGTATGGAAGCGTTCGCTAAGTGGTTGCCAGCTCGTATTCTTCTTTGAGGGAGTTGATCAGTTCCTTTACGGAAACGATCTTGTCGACCAGATAGGCATTGGCACCGGCAAAGGCAAAGCCGTGTTTCAGCTTGCCTTTGTAAGCGTTTACCAGAGCATTGGCGATGCAGTAGGGGGCTTCTTCTTCGGCGCAGTTGTGCAGGCATTTATGCACGCATTTTTTTGGGTGTTTGATCCCGGATTCCACGGCTTCAAGGAAGCTGTTTTTCAGGGCGCGGCCAGGCATCCCGACAGGGCTCTTGATGATGGTGATGTCATCTTCGGTTGCATTGATGTAGGCCTGCTTGAATGCATCGTCGGCATCGCATTCATGGGTGGCCACGAAGCGGGTACCCATCTGGACACCAGCGGCACCGAGTGCCATGGCATTCGCAATATCTTTGCCAGTGTAAATACCACCTGCCGCAATGACCGGGATATCTTTTTTGTGTTCCTCACGGAATGGAATCACTGCATTGATGACATCGGTGAGGATGGTCTCAAGCTGGAAGTTGGGGTCGTCAAGCTGCTCTGCCTTGAAACCGAGATGACCGCCAGCCTTGGGGCCTTCCACGACAAAGCCATCGGGCAGGCAGTTGAATTTTTTGAGCCATTTGCGGCACAGGATATTGGCAGCGCGACCGGAGGAGACGATGGGGATGAGCTTGGTGCGCATCTCTTCTTTCATTTCCTCGGAAACTTCACGCAGGTAGGCGGGTAGATCGACCGGAAGGCCAGCACCGGAAATGATGAGGTCCACGCGCTCGCGGATGGAGGTGCGGACCATGTCGCCGTAGTTTGTCAGGGCGCACATGATGTTTACGCCAAGCAGACCATCGGTCATCTTGGACCGTGCCTTGCGGATTTCTTTTATCAGACCGGTCCGGTCCGAGCCTTCGGGGTCCTTGGCTCGCGACGGTTCATCCATGCCGATCATGGATGTGGCAATTACGCCTATACCGCCTTCGTTGGCAACGGCACTTGCAAGACCGGAAAGGGATATTCCGACCCCCATACCACCCTGGATAATGGGCAATTTGGCGGTCAGATCACCGAATTTCAGTTGCGGAAGAGTCATTTAGGTACCTCGTATATTAATTAATGAGGAATACTGCGCTGCCTTGACCGGGAAGTCAAGTTTAACAGGGTATATCAGCCCTGATTACGATATGTTTTCAACGTATTCCTTGACTACCAATTCAGCGAAATACATGGAACTTGTAAAGGCCGGGGAAATGGAGTTGAGGATGTGGACGGTGTTCTCATGCTTTTCCACGACAAAGTCCATGACCAGTTCATTTGTCTTGATATCCACTAACTGAGGTCTGATGCCGACCTTTGGGCTGGACATGACATCATTGGGGACGATGTGTTTGACCAGCTTTTTTGCGTCTTCAAAGAAATGCTTGAAAAAGTATTTGCGGGGTTCTTCCAGAGCCACTCCGCGGAATTTTTCATTTGCAATGAACATATTCATTTCACGGAATAAAATGGATAACATTTCCGAGTCGATGCCCTTCAGGATGCCGTAGTTTTCTCGTCCAAAGGCCGGGATGGCAGTCGGACCGACATACACATCACCATGCACGCTTCGGGTGAAATGGACTCCGAGAAACGGGTTTTTGATGTTCGGCACCGGGTAGATGCTGCCTTTGATCTTGTTGGCGGCTGGTTTTTTCAGGACCCGATAAATGCCCTTGAACGGGAGCAGTCGGTAGTTCTTTGTAATGCCGAAGGACTGGGCGACCTTGTCGCTGAAGGCCCCGGCAGCATTGATGAAAAGACCGTACCCGATATTGCCCTGACTGGTGCGGACGAGGTTGGTTCCGGCTGACAGGAACCGGGTATTAAAGAAAAAGCGGACCTTGCCGGACGTTTCCAGTTCATCACGCATTTTTTCAAGTATCACCCTGGGGTCAACCACGGCGGTAAGGGGCGAGTAGAGGGCGCGGTCCACTGTTTTGGCGTTGGGTTCAATCTCGGCCAGTTGCGTTTCGTCGATCATCTCGACAGTTCCACCGTTGGCCGTGGCTCGCTTTTCTAGCTCGTCAAGGGTCGGCAATTCTCCCTCGTCACGGGCGACGATGACCTTGCCGGACTTGAACAGCGGCAGGTCGTGCTCCTCGCAATAGGCCTGCATGCGCTGATTGCCGGTCAGGCACATTTTTGCCTTTAATGTGCCGGGATCATAGTAGATGCCAGCATGGAGCACACCGCTGTTCCGGCCTGATGCGTGGTAGCCGAGGCCGTCTTCCTTGTCGAAAATAATGATATCGTTGTGACCGGATCTGACCAGTTCACGG
>JAFLJW010000115.1 GCA_022712815.1 Pseudodesulfovibrio sp.
GTCCTTTCCGCGAAATGGGAATATACGCAGCCATCGGTGCCATGATGGCATTTTTTCTGAGCATCATATTGATTCCGCTGATCTATGTTGCATTTCACAAGCACAAAACACACTCGGCTGCTACGCCGAAACCTGCCAGGGGAAAAGACTTTTTTGATATACTGCTTTTGTGGATATACCGCATCAACGTGGCCGCTCCGCGACGTATCCTGGCCGTGTTCATGGTGCTGTTTGTTGTGTTCGCTTTTGGCTACACATTAGTCGAAGTGGAAACCAACACCGCCCGGATGCTTTCTCCTGATCTCGCCCTGCGACAGGCATACGACACCGTAGACGAGCGCATGGGCGGCTCCATGTCCGTTGAAATCACGTTTGACACAGGGACGACAGACGGCATTAAAGATCCTGCCTTTCTGCATAAAATGGATGAGATGCAAAAGCGTCTGGAAGACATTCCTTTTATTACAAAAACCGTCAGCGTTCTCGATATACTCAAAAAAATCAATCAGTCCATGCACGAAGGGCAAGAGGAATATCACGTCCTGCCCGACAGCCAGAACACGGTGGCTCAGTACATGCTCTTGTATGAAATGTCCGACGGACAGGAAATGGACAAGCTGGTCAGCTTCAAAAATGATGTAGCGAGATTGACGGCCAGGACAAAAACTCTCGGCACAAAGCAGGTCCGAGAATTGTCGCAACAGGTCGAAGAAATCAGTCAGGAACTGTTCGGAGATGATGTCGCGGTGGAAATGGCTGGAAATCTTTTTTGGGTAAAGGCCATGAATGATCTGCTGGGAGAGGGGCAGCAAAAGAGTTTCCTTACCGCAATCCTTGTCATCTCCATCATCATCACCATTTTTCTCCGGTCCCTGCGACTCGGGCTCATCAGCATGATCCCCAATGTTTTTCCTGTTCTGGCAACGCTCGGCCTCATGGGTTTTTGCAAGTTGTACATGGACATGCCGCTCATGAGTTTCAGTGCCATCATCATCGGCGTCGCTGTCGATGACACCATCCATTTTCTATTCCGATTCCGTAAGAACTTTTCGCAGCTTGCCTCCTACGAACAGGCACTCAAGTCCACACTTGAATCCGTAGGGCGACCACTGACATTTACCACACTGACACTCACTGCGGGGTTTGGAGTTCTGCTCTTCTCCGATCTTACGGGTGTGGCCAAATTCGGAGGGCTGGCTGGTTTTGCCTTTACCTGGGCATTGCTGGCGGACTTTTTCTTTGTCCCCTCGCTCCTGCTGGTTTTCAAACCACTGGGGCCGGAAAAAAATCCCCAAACAAACAACCTTTCCTCATAGATTTTCAAGGAGAACCTGCTGCATGAAAAAGACAACTATCGGTATCATTGGCGGTTACGGCCAAGTCGGCCGGAAGGCCGTTCGCTACCTCCTCGACGAAACATCACACACACTTTTGCTCGGAGGCAGAAGTACGCCCGACGATTCCATGCAAGACCGGGCGCAAGGCCGTTCTTCATTCATGGTGCTGGATCTGTTTCAAGACGAATCGCTCTCAGCCTTTTGCGATGCATGCGACATAGTGATCAACTGCGCGGGACCATCCTCCGTCATTGGCGACAGAGTTGCCATGGCGGCACTCAGGCACTCTGTTCATTATGTTGATCCCGGTGGGCACAATCCCGTTTACCATTCCCTTACCGCCCACAATGAAGAAATGAAAAGCAAAGGGTTAATCTCCATTCTGGCCATAGGGATTTTGCCCGGTCTTTCCGAATTGTTTCCCATCCATGAAGCAAACCGCAGCTTCGATACCATTACCGACATGGAATACTCTTACATCGGGCGTGACCGCTGGACCCATAACTCGGCATACGACATCGCATGGGGGGTGGGGAACATAGGCAAGGGCGAGGCCTCCATAATTTTTGAGCAGGGGAAGCCCAAGGAAGTCAACCTGCTCACATCCGGGAAAACGGTTCAGCTTCCGCAGCCCCTCGGAGACCGAAAACTCTTTCCTGTCTTCCGAGAGGAATTACGTGACTTTGTTGAAAGCCGTAACATCGAAAATGCGAGGGTGTACGGCAACAACTGGGGAGCATGGGTCAGTCTAGCCACCATTGCAGTACGACTGCTTCACTGGCATGGCACGAAAAGCCAACTGCATCAGTCTGCCGACCTCATTGTCAAAGCGGCACAGCGCGACCTCAAAGACAAAACACCCGGCTTCATGTTGCACCTGACCATGAAGGGAACAAAGAACGGGCAGCCCCTGTCTCTTGCCAGCACCTTGTATTTTGAAGACACGTACCGGGCCACGGGGATTTGCGCCGCCATCGCCGCACGCATGATTGCAGAGGGGAACATTCCCACTGGTCGCCATTGGGCATCCGAGATCCCGGATACCGAATTGTTCATGAGCCTTTTTCAGCAGCAAAAGTATGACATTGTCCGAAAATATGATTCCGGTTCGATTTTTTCGGTCAGGAAGGTCGCGGCATGAGGCGGTTGCTCTACACAAGCATCCTGCTGCTGGGTTTTCCCATTGGTATCATGTGCGTCCTGTCCCTGCCGCTCATCAAGCTGGGGATCGTCCAACCTGACCCGAATCCATGGAACTGGTTCACAGTCTATGTGGTGGATTTCCTTTTCGGCCTCACTCTCCTGACTCAATTAGTCGGGTTCGTGAAAAAAAGCATGTGGGGACGCCCTTTGACTTTGATCGTTGCCGGATATTCCGTCTTCTCCTTTTTGCAAACAGCACTTGAAACAGTGCTGGACATGACTGGCATACAGGACGCCCCCATTGCCCAGCCTGTATTCATACTCATCTTCATGTTGCTCGGCCTCACCCTTGGCGCAACAATGATCTTTTTTGCCCTGCGCTACCCGGACCACTGGGAAACCACCACTCTCAATCTTTCTAAAAAGGATATGCCATGACGGACGACTCAAGCGGTATTCTGCTCACCGGGGCCACCGGTTTTTTGGGTGCCTACCTGCTCAGGGAATTGCTCGAAAAAACCACAGCACCGATCTACTGCCTCGCTCGTCCGAACAAGGAATCCTCAGCCGAAAAGCGACTGCTGGAAAACTTGCAATTTTTGTTCGGGACCGAAGAAGTAAGCTCATGGGACAAGAGTCGTATCGTGGCAATTGAAGGAGACGTGGGCAAAGACAATCTTGGCCTTTCACAACAGACATACGATTTCATTTGTAAAAATGTGAACAGCATCTTCCACTCTGCCGCCATGATGTGGCATTTCGGACTCACGGAGGTTTTCGAGCAAGTCAATGTGGGAGGCGTAGAGCGACTTCTTTCCCTGGCTCGTTGCGGCATTCCCAAGGGAATCAATCATATTTCGACCCTTGCTGTCAGCGGACGCCGTTGCGACAACCCAGAAAACCGCTTTTGCGAAACTGATTTTCACGGAAACATGGAGTGCCCGAACGCGTACGTCCAAACAAAATTGGAAGCGGAAAAGGTGCTTCGCCCCGCCATGTATGAAGGCCATGACATCAAAATATTCCGGCCCGGATTCATCATGGGAGACACCGGCACGGGTCGGTTCAAAAAGGAAATAACCACTGACGCTCAGTATTTGCATCTGCGGGGACATATCCTCATGCAGACAGCTCCACCGCTCTATCCCGACGACTACATGGATGTGACGCCCGTGGACTACGCAGCGAAAGCCATTGTCCACCTGGCCCTTGATACAAGCCTGGGGAACGGCACCTATCACACCTGCAATCCGGCTCCCATTTTAAAGTCGGACGTGTGGGAGATAATCAAGGACTATGGGTACCGGATACACACAATTCCGGCAGACAATTACATGGAGGAAGTCCTCATGCTGGACGACAACGACGTGTTTCTGGAAGGACTCAGGGATGTCATTGTCTATCTTGGCGACTATGAAAAATCCCCTGCGGTTTTTGAATGCGCCTTCACACTCGCTGCATTGGACGGCTCCGGGATTCACTGCCACGCACCGACCCGTGAGCTTTTGCACAGATACCTGGACTATTGCGTCGATATTGGCTTCCTGCCCGCCCCCGGCATCCAGAATCCCCCCTCGGCATAATGAACAAAATGCCTGAACATATGCCGGAAGAGGCTGTCCTGGGGATCGATATCGGGTCAGTCAGTGTGGATATCGTTCTCCTGAATTCGGAAGGAAATATCATCTATGGTACGTACACCCGCCACCACGGCCAGCCGGACAAGATTCTCTCCGAGCAACTGCGTGAAGTCGAAAAACGCCACATCATCCGCATGGGTGCGGCCACAGGGAGCGGGGCCAAACGATTGGAGAAACTGACGGGAATTCATGCCGTCAACGAAGTCGTGGCCCAAGTGGAAGCGGCCAAGGCATTTTATCCACATGTCCGGGCCATTATTGATGTCGGCGGGC
>JAFLJW010000116.1 GCA_022712815.1 Pseudodesulfovibrio sp.
ATCGAAATCGTGCCCATGATTGGCACTCATTTCGGCGATGACGAAAACATTGCCTGTGATGAATGGGTGAGTACTAATCACGGCAAAACTCCCACTTTTCCCCCAATAATTGATCCAACACGGAGTTGATGTCGCCTTTCCACCCGCCTGAAAATTCGGGAAGCTCCTTCAAAAAATGATGTGTGCCTTCCCCTTGCTGCGGCATAGCAACATACTCCCCCGCAAGTATGGTTGGGATTATACTTACAAAAAGGCGTTCAATCTCTTGGCGAAACCGCTTGTATGTATCAATAAAAGTCTTTTCAGAATCAGAAAAAACAATTTCCCGTTGGGCAAGAATAGGCCCCGTATCGACTCCAGCATCAATAAGGTGCACGGTAACCCCCTTAATTGTATTGTCATAGAATGACCAAAAATTGGGATGCGCGCCCCTATTGTACGGAAGATATGAAATATGGAGATTAATAATCGGGATGCCAGAATTGATAAGCCGTTCCGGGAAAATATATCTATATCCGTAACTCACCACCAGATCGTACCCATTAATGGAATCAACTTTATTTTCAGTATGATCCACAACACAGCCAGCCTTTCTGAATTCTGTAATCAGCTCATGTTCTTCTTCTCCATACCCAAGAAAAAGAACTCGCTTCAAACCTGCAAGTCGTCCACTTCCCTTACCGTCGACCAAGGCTTGTGCAGCCCGGCTCATAAGGGTCCGTTTGTCGGCATCTTCAATCACGCTTTGGAGCAGAGCCAAGTTAAAATCTTCTTCCATAACCAACGCAGCCCCTGTCTTGGCAAGACTTGCAGCAATCCCTCGTTGATTAGCAGCGACGACGCTCAACACCATCGGAACGCCAAAATAACACAATTCCCAACACGTAGACCCCGCGGCCGACACCGCCAAATCAGCCCATTTCATGAGCGCAGGCATATCTTCAACGGACTGCAACAAGTCGCAAGGAAAAGGGAGGTCTGCTGCTTCCTGCCGTATCTTGTCCAAATCTGAATTGACAGCTCCCACAGCCACCTTTACATGCATATCTGGAAACGTCAGTTCTCCCAATGCCTGTAAGATACGGCTAGTCAGGTTGTCCGGATCGCCTCCCCCCATTGTTACAAAAATTTTCACTCCACAACCAGGTATACTTTTCTCCACACGCGCATGATTCCTGAACTCTTTTCGCAAAAGGGCATACCGTGTGCCTCGAAGAATTACTGCATCGCTATTCACGTTATATTGATACCGCAGGGCATCCGCGTTCTGATTAACAAGAATGGATGCCGCATACTCCCCCCGATCATTTACATCGTCCATGACCAAAGTGAAACGACCTGCCTGCCGAACTGTTTGCTGATATTTTGTGTCAAAATGATATCCGTCTATGGCAATCCAGTCGTCGGCTGATGTCTGGCTGAGAAAAAAATCAGCATCGCTGGATTCAGGGTAAACTCCAGTTGGCTCAATCAACACGAACCCTTCGCGAACAATACGTTCCCGCAGGGAATCAGCGGTTATTCTCGAAATGAATAACACCTTGCCACCGTCTTTAGCCCACGCCTGAGCCAAGGCAATCATGCGCATGACATGCCCGGACCCCATGATGGAATCCGCGTCAGCCCGTATAACCAATCGCCTGCCCATTTACCCCTCAACCGCCGCAAGAATTTGGGTTATGACCGTATCAACATCTCCATCGGTCATCGATGGAAACATGGGAAGGCTGAGGATTTGTTTGTAAGCATTTTCAGCAACCGGAAACATCCCTTCATGCAATCCAAGTTTTTTCTGATAATACGGATGCAAATGAACGGGGATGTAATGCACATTCACACCAATTCCAACTTCACGCATGGCAGAAAAGACGCGATCGCGTTCCGGCACTTTGACTACATAAAGATGGTACGCATGATTGCGATCATCATGGCTCTTCAGAGATGTGACAGGGGTACCATCAAAAGAACGATCGTAGGTACGAGCTATCTCTCTTCTTCTTTTCAAATAAGAATCAAGCTTGCCCATCTGAGAAATGCCCAAGGCGCATTGTATGTCAGTCAGGCGGTAATTAAAGCCCAAATCTTCCATTTCATAGAACCAGGCACCGGCTTTTTCGCGACTGCGAAAATCCGATGAAATACCATGACTGCGGAAAAGTCGAGCACGCTCGGCAAGGACGGGATCATTGGTCAAAACCATGCCGCCTTCACCTGTTGCGATATGCTTCACGGGGTGAAAAGAAAATACGGACATATCAGCCTGAGAACCGACCTTGCGGTCTTTGTATTCCGCACCCAAGGCGTGACAGGCGTCTGCAACCAGAAACACCCCGTTGCGATCTGCAATCTCGCGCAAAGAATCCCAATCGCAAGGCTGTCCTGCGTAATCCACAGCAATAATAGCCTTGGTCCGGGGGGTAATTTTTGATTCAACTGACTCTGGATCAATAAGCAATGATTGCGAATCGACATCGGAAAAGACAGGGGTTCCACCTTGATACAAAACACAATTGGAAGTCGCAGCAAAGGTTATTGCAGGGACAATGACCTCATCTCCCGCCCCGATGCCAAGGGCGTGCACGCAACAATGCAGGGCTGCGGTGCCGTTTGAAACGGCAACAGCCAGATTGACTTCGCAGTACTCGGCAACCACTCGTTCAAACTCAGCCACCTTGGGACCAGTTGTCAAAAAGTCGGACCGCAAGACTTCAACAACCGCTTCAATATCAGCTTCGTCTATGGACTGCCGACCATATGGAATCCAGTGTTTCATATCGCGCTCGCATCTTCATATTTGATCAGACATCAAATCCCTGGGACTTGAGAAGAGCCTGCAACCCAGAAACAGACATCCACTCATCATTCATATCAGAGCTGTACTCAAAATCTTCAGGAACAGCTGTCATGCTGGAAACATCTCCACGATAGGCATAGACACCTGTGTCAGGGAGCATAATGTACCCCTTGCCGTTCGCTACGGTGTTTCGGGCCTCTTCCCGCGGGATCATGCACTCATGCAACTTCTCGCCAGGCCTGATTCCAACCTCTTCCAAACGACAGCCTGGAGCGATAGCCTTTGCTAGGTCCGTTATCTTCATACTTGGAATACGCGGAATAAAAATTTCGCCACCAAAAGCATTTTCCATTGCATCAAGAACCATACCGATACCTTCGTCCAAGGTAATCCAAAATCGAGTCATTCGGCTATCGGTTATTGGCAGGACACCTTCGTCTCTTTTCTTAATGAAGAAAGGAACAACACTCCCTCGACTACCAAGCACATTGCCATATCTAACAACGGAATAACGCGGACCGGTAGCAAAGGCATTGGCAGCCACAAAGAGCTTATCGGAAGCGAGCTTGGTCGCGCCATACAAATTCACCGGTGCCACCGCCTTATCCGTAGATAAAGCGACAACATTCTCGACTCCAACATCCGCCGCCACATTGATAATATTCTGCGCACCATAAATATTTGTCTTAATCGCTTCGGTCGGGTTGTATTCCGAGGCAGGAACATGCTTCATAGCAGCGGCGTGGACGATATAATCAACCCCACGACAGGCCCGGTACAGCCGCTCCTTGTCGCGGACATCACCAATAAAATACCGCAGGCAATCGTGCTTTGCAGGAGAAAACTCCTGAGCCATCTCAAATTGCTTGAGCTCATCACGACTAAAGATGATCAACCTGGCAGGGGAATATTTTTTAAGCACCGTCTCAACAAACTTCTTTCCGAAAGAGCCCGTTCCCCCAGTGATCAAAACACTTTTCCCATCAAGAAAATTATTCATACACTACACCACCTTCCAGTGAGGCCTGTTCAAAAAAATACTCTGACTCGTTTCAAACTCATCAGGAGTCATATCCATAGTACGCACCTTGCGTCCCACCTTGGCCTCCACGATCCTGCGAAGGTCATTTAGACGGCTTCGGTCAATGTTGCCAACAATCAAAACATCAATCAATCCGGAATCCTTACCCTGAGCATAATCATCAAGAATATAGACCGAATGAACGTCTCCAAGACTCGCCATGACTTCATCGACCAAACTATCTATTCCAAGAGTCTTACGAACAATAGAACTGATCTCCGGAAAAAAGGGATGCGCCTTGTTAGCCTTGAAGTAGATACTTCGCCCTTTTTTTTCTCGTTCCAGATATCCAGCCTTGCTCAAACTATCCAACTCACACTTGAGAGCATTGGGCGACTGGGCGAATTCTGCCGCCAATTCCCTGAGATAACAAGATACTTCTGGATTCAAAAAGAGCTTGAGCAGCACCTTGATTCTTGTTTTTGATGTAAAGAGTTCTGGCAACAT
>JAFLJW010000446.1 GCA_022712815.1 Pseudodesulfovibrio sp.
TCCATGTCAAAGGAATGGGCATCGTGTTTGATGGTTCCCACGGAGATACCAAGGGCCATGAGTTCCGGCACAAGTTTTTCCATGAACGTGGTTTTCCCGGATTTTTTCTTTCCTACTATGCAAATAATGGGCGGTGCCATAAAATCCTCTCGTCAGTGTGAGAACTGAGGTAAATAAGCTTGGTTTGCGCCAGAACGTTAGAGGGTAGTATATGCCAGTAGAAGGAAAAACACCATGTCCGCACAATTATAAATCCATGCGGGCCGGGAGGGATAGAATGGAATCCACCAACTACGATATTCACGAATACAAAACTGGCTTTGCCAAAAAACCGATCCAGGTCATACGGGAAGTGCCGTTGACGATCATGCTCAATGGTAGAGAGGTGGTCACTTTGCTGTGCACGGCCAAATACCCGGAATATTTGGCTGTCGGATTTCTGAAGTCAGACGCATTCATATCAAGTCCTGACCAGATCGTTGACCTGACCATACGAGAGGAAGGGGACCGGATTCTGGCCGAGGTGGAAACCTGCCATGATCCGTGGAAAGGGCGCGTCATGGAGCGGTCCATCACATCGGGCTGCGGCAAGGGAACAAATTTTGGACGCAATGTGACGACCACCTCCAAGCGGCGGCTGGACGGCGACATCAAGGTCACGCCGGAGCAGATTCTTACGCTGGCAAAGGAACTGCACAATCGATCCACCCTTTACAATGCCACTCGCGGGTGCCACAATTCATCCTTGTGCACACCAACCGAGATGCTCCTGTTCCGGGAAGATATCGGACGGCATAATGCCATCGATATGATCTGCGGTCAGTGCTTTCTGGACAATGTGCCAGTGGACGACAAGATGATCGTGTCCACGGGCCGTGTCGCCTCGGAAATTCTTATGAAGGTGATTCGTATCGGTGTGCCTATTCTGGTGTCCACGGCGGTTGCCACGAGTTTTTCCGTGGAACTGGCGCGTAAGACCGGCATCACGCTGATCGCCAACGTGAAAGACGACAGCTTTTGGGTTTATAATGATAAAGGCCGAATAATAGGATTTTGACATGAGTGAACACACTGTTTCCCGCAGCCGGGCAATCCGACATCTTCTTGAAATCGCCCGGCCACTGGAAGCGGTGACAAGCTCTCCCTTTGAGGCCATCGGCCTTGTTTCTTCAAATGACATTTCCGCTTTTTGCGATGTCCCGGAACAACCCTGCTCCGTGCGGGACGGATACGCCCTGCAAGCCGCTGATATTGAAAAGGCCGCTGCCATGAATCCGGTGCGCCTTGTCGTGACGCAATCCGTCCATGCCGAATCCAGGATATCGAGCCCTGTTGTCTCGGGCGAAGCGGCCCGTGTGCTGACCGGTGGTTTGGTGCCGTTTGGTGCAGACACTGTGCTGGCGGAGGAAGATATCGAACAGGAAAACGAAACAATCCTTGTTCGCACTCCTGCTCGCAAGGGATGGTTCGTGCGTCAGGCTGGTGGTGAAATCAGCATGAATGCGGTCATTTCCAAGCCGGGCATGGTCATCACGCCACAAGCGGCGGCGGTCATGATTCGCACCCGCGTGAAATCCGTCCAAGTCCATCCAAAACCCCGCGCCAGAGTGCTTGCTCTGGGCAGCGAACTGTCCGACCCCATCTGCTGTGGCCAGGACTGTGATACTGCCCGGTTCCCGGCGGATAATCTCGTGCTGACCCGTGGATTGCTCGAGCAAAGCGGCGTCCGTGTGACCGAGACCGGCGTACTGCAAGACAATGAGAATGCGCTGGTGGAAATTTTGTCACAGAAGAATTTGCCAGACATCGTCATTACCACCGGCGGCACCGGCAGGAGCGAGCGAGATTTCGCCCGCAGCGGCGCGGAAAAAAGCGGCTTCACCATGATTTTCACTTCCGTGGACATCCGCCCGGGCCGCCATGCTTTCGCTGCCCGGCGCGATGACACTCTCCTTTTCGGACTGCCCGGACCGCCCGCAGCCGTGTTCGCCTGTTTCCACGCCATCATCCTGCCGATCATCCGGCGTTTGCGCGGCCTGCCAGATCAGACCGAGCCGATCATGGCCCGATTCGATCAAGGCGTTTCGGCCCGCCCCGGCAGCGAATGGCTGGTCCAGTGCGCCTTGTCCTTCAAGGGATCAGGCCTCATCGCAACCCCGTTTGTAGGCAAGGAAGTCCCGCCAATGCTCGGCATGGCCAAGGCCCACGGCCTGGCCGTCATCCAGGGCGGAGACGCCATACTCCCCGGCGGCGAGACAGAAATTTTATCCACGCGTTTTTAAGCCGCCTCCGGCAGCCAAAGGAGAATGGTTCAGCCGATTAAAGCGTACTTTTTTTGAAGAGGAAGAAGAGAAAATTCTCATCAAAAAACAGAGAGAAAAGCGGACTCTAGTCGGATGGGTCTGTTTTTTGTCTTTGAAAAACAGCGTATCTTCATTGAATTACCTGCTACCATGTGCCTATATAGCAAGACAGTAATAGTGTTCAATTCCAAGTGGTGTTGTATAAAATCACGTGTTCTGTAGCTTTTGGAGGGAAGATGAAGCCCAGCCTGAGAATAATCCTGACCGTCACTCTGGGCCTTTCGCTGATCCTGGCCTTTGGTTGCTCGACTGATCCCGAAAAGGGAGAGGAGGGAACTACATCCGGGCAGGTCGGAAAAAAGAAACATTTTCTCGCGTTTGGCGGTGGTCCCACTGGCGGTACGTTCAATTTTTTTGCCAACAAGATGGCCAGCATCATCTCCGTCAATTATGAATGGTTTGACGTTTCGCCTAAAGGGTCCGGCGGTTCCGCCGAGAATCTGCGAACCCTGAACAAAAATGGAATCGACATCGGTATCGTCTATTCCGGCGATGCCTTTCTGGGCCGCAACGGCAAACTACAATGTGACACCACCAGATACGACAAGGTTCGGGCCTTGTCCTTCCTCTATGGAGCACCAGCCCAACTCGTAGTCCGCAAGGATTCAGGGATAGCGTCCGCCCGGGACCTCGAGGGCAAGGTTGTGGCCATTGGCAATCCCGGCTCCGGTGCTGCCCTGTCTGCCGAGCGGTTCTTCAAGCATCTGGGGATGTGGGGGGAAATGGAGCATCGCAATCTGGGCTATTCCCAGGCCGCTGCCGATTTTACGAACATGAAAATAGATGCCTTTTGGGTGTTGGTCGGCTATCCCAACTCCTCCATCATCGAGGCTGCCTCTCACACGCCCATCACCATCCTCAACGTCCATGAAGACGCAGTCCAATCCGGCTTCTATGATCTCTACCCCTTTTATTCCAAAGTAATAATCCCCAAAGACACATATGAGGGACAAAGCACTGATATCATCACCTTTCAGGATGCCGCCCTGTGGTGTGCCAGCGACATCGTAAACGATGAAATCATCTACGATTGCCTCAGGGCAGTCTATTCCAGGCAGGGCCTCACAGGCATGGTCACCGCCCACAAGGCCGCCAGGAACATGTCCGTCAAAAATGGCATAAAGAGTGTGTCCATCCCGCTTCACCCCGGCGCGATTCGGTTCTGGAAAGAACAGGGAGGGGATATTCTGGAAAATTTGTTGCCGTAGGTTTGGCATTGACCCTGTTGAATTAATTAGTAAAATCAGGATGACAGACGGCCATGCTTAAAAAAATTACCGACGACGAACTGAAGGTTGTTCTTGAGAAACATCTCCTGTGGCTGAAAAGTGACCGAACACAAGGACGTAGAGCAGACTTGAGTGGGTACGATCTTCAGGGCAAAGATTTTCAGAGCGCAAACCTTAGGGGCGCAAACCTTTGGGGCGCAGACCTTGAGGGCGCAGACTTTGGGGGCGCAGACCTTGAGAGAACATACCTTAATACTTTACAAAAAAAGTACATCACCGCTTCTACCGGGATAGGCTTCTCTCCTGACACTGCTCAAATGGCCGAACAGCTTCGTGCCATGGAAAGGGAACGAGAGGAACTGAAAGAAAAGCTGGAAAAGAGTGAAAGTGAGAATACTCCAGAAGATCTGGAGAAACTGAAAGCGGATGCAGAAGAAAAAAACAAGCAAATAGAGCAGCAAAAAGAGGATATAAAAGTCCTTAAAGAGATAGTGGAACAGCCTATAGACGAAGCTGCCGGGAAGATGCGTAATTCGGTCATCGCTGCAAATGAAGCGAGAACATCCAACACTTCTCTTTCAAAACGTCTTATGAACCTTGGATTGGGATGTTATGCGCTTGCCATCATATTTATACTATTTTTTGCTTTCTTTCCTTCTCTTCTAAAATTATTAGGAATCGTATGCGATGAAAGGACAACACTTTTACAGTTCCTTCCGCTGTATCTCCCTGCCATCGTTCTACTGACCATCGGAACAGCCCTCTTGCGCCATGAAGGAAAAATCAGGGATCAGACAAGCCTCTTGCTGGAGCAAATCAACCATGCAGAAAAGGCTGCCGGACTGCTTCAAATCGCCACAGACCTGCAAAATATTCCGGCAGACAAGCTGGAAAGCATCATCCTCCCGACATTTGTCGATATCCGGCGTTCTCTTCTCGATATGACCGGGCAGCAGCCAAACGACGACAACAAAACCGATGGCCCGGAACTGCCGCCTTCCCAAATCAAGCTCATGGCAGACATCGTTGCAAAAACACTCAAAAGCAGTATTTCAAAATAATAACACCCGAAAAGGGCCATTCTCTTCCTGAAATCAGGGAGGGATCTTTTTACAAACCATTGATTTGATTGAACGATCAACCAACGGAAATCGATTGAACAATCAAACGATGCGGAACATATTGATGTGCAAGGAAAAATTATCCTTGACGGAGGGCGGAAAACCCTTTTACGACAGGGGCAATACAGACACTCAAGGGAGGCCTAAATGGCACTTTTCACGAAGCAAGAAGCACTGGATTACCATTCTGACAAGCGTAAAGGCAAACTGGAAGTTATCTCCATCAAACCCTGCAACAACCAGAAGCATCTGTCCATGGCGTACAGCCCGGGCGTTTCCGAGGCGTGCATGGCCATCCACGACGACAAGGAACTCGTCTACGAATACACCAACAAGGGTAACCTTATTGCTGTCGTGAGTAACGGAACCGCTGTTCTCGGCCTTGGCAATATCGGCCCCGAAGCTGGCAAGCCGGTCATGGAAGGCAAGGGCGTTCTCTTCAAGATTTTCTCTGATATTGACGTCTACGACATCAATATCAACGCCACCACTCCCGACGAGATCGTCGCTTTCTGCAAGATGCTGGAGCCGACCTTTGGCGGCATCAACCTTGAAGACATCAAGGCCCCGGAGTGTTTCGAAATCGAAACCCGCCTCAAGAAAGAAATGAACATCCCGGTCTTCCACGATGACCAGCACGGCACCGCAATAATCTCTGCCGCAGGTATCATCAACGCCCTTGAAATCTCCGGCAAGAAGATCGAGGAAATCAAGATCATCGTCTCCGGTGCCGGTGCAGCCGCCATTGCCTGCTCCAACCTTTACGTCCGCATGGGCGTCAAGCGCGAGAATATCTTCATGTTCGATTCCCGTGGCCTGATCCACGCCGGACGCGAAGGGCTTAACGAAGTCAAACAGGCATACGCTCAGGCCGAAGACAAGGGTTCCCTGGCAGACTGCATGGTCGGCGCGGACATGTTCCTCGGCCTGTCCGTCAAGGACGCCATCAATCAGGACATGGTCAAGACCATGGCCGAAAACGCCATCATCTTTGCCTGCGCCAACCCTGATCCTGAAATTCCGTACCCGGATGTCAAGGAAGTGCGCCCCGACATCATCATGGGCACCGGTCGTTCCGACTTCCCCAATCAGGTCAACAACGTCCT
>JAFLJW010000117.1 GCA_022712815.1 Pseudodesulfovibrio sp.
CGCGCCATGATGAGCCGCTGCCATGTCTGGCTGGCAATGAGCGAACAGGAAGGGCTACACATCCCGCCCATGGAGGCCATGGCTTGCGGCGCGGTACCGATCTGTACCAACATCGGCGGCATGCGCGATTATTGTCTGGACCGGGAAACCGGCTACCGGGTGCATGTCGGCGACATCGAGGCAGCTGCAAGCCGTATCGCAGAACTTCATGGCGACCCGGTCCGGTGGAAAGCCATGTCTGAAACGGCCCTTAACCACATCCGCTCCATGGGGTCGGAAAAGGAAAACGCAACCCGCATGGCAGACCTCTTTGCCGCCTGTGCGGGCGAGGCTGGCATGGCCCGGCTGTTTGACTTCACCAGCGTCAATCACAACACCCATCGCACCTTGAGCGAATATCTGACCTGTGCCGAGCGACAGCTTGACCAGTGCGAAACCGAGTACGCACAGGCCCTTGTGGAACCCATCTACGCTTTTTACAACGCTGAAAACAAAGTCGCCGGGCATCCCAATTATTTCAGCCGGTTTCAGGACAACTACGGCGGCGCACTGGCACTTTTGAACCGGATTCGCAACGAAAACCGTGAAAAGGAACTCAAACGGGCCTTCCGGTACGGGTCCACCAGACCCGGCGTCATGGAGGCTTTTGCCAAAGTGCGTGGATATGAACTCGCCAGCAGCTACGCCAACCCGGCCCGATTCGACGGCAAACTGCGCATTTACCTGACTCTCAAGTGTAATCTGCATTGCTCTTACTGCGTCAACGAGAAGGTGGACGGCGCGGACAAAAGCCGGGAATCCGTCCCTCCGTCCGCGTGGGCAAAGGCGATCAACCGTGCAGGGCGGCACGTAGTTTTCACCGGCGGAGAGCCGTTTCTGTACAAAAACCTGCCCGACCTGATCAACGCCATCGATCCGTTCCTGGCGGTGTCCATCTACTCGAACATGAGCTTCGACGTCACCAAAATACTCAGTCAGATCAAACGTGAGGCGAGTTTTTTCGTGAGCTGGCACGCCCATCAGAAACCGGACCGTGCAATATTCCTCGCCAATGCCAAGGCGATTCAGGCCAACCCGCTCTTTACTCTGACCGCCCATGCTATCGAGGCGCACGAGAACCAGCAGATGCTTGAAGTTGATCTGGGATTCTTCCGCAAAAACGGCGTGCCTGTCGAAATCGACGTGGACCAGCGCGATTTCAAGGGATGCCTTCAGGCTCAGGCACAGGACGCGCTATGCCGCAAACGCATTTACCTGCTGGCCCCGGACGGGACACGCTATCAATGCGTGTCACGACTGATGCGGGCAGCCAAGCCAATGGAAAACATATTGAGCCAGCCGCTCAGCGAGGATATCTGCGTTGCCATGTGTTCAGATTACGGCAAATGCGCCCCCTGCGACGGGCTTGGCGAAACCACCATGGGCGTACTCAAATCTACCGGACGGATGCAAGACAACTCATGAATACAACGCCACTCATCACCATCGACGAGCTGCCTGAAAACGGGCGGGTGATCATCTACGGCAGGGGCCAGGCGGCCATGACCGTGCTTGAAACCATCCGCACCCAGCGGCCCGATGTGACCATCCCCTGCCTGCTCGATTCCTTTAGCGAGGGAGAGGCCGTGGGCCTGCGCGTGGTCAGGAAAACCGAACTGGGCAAACTGGCCGGAACCTATGATCTGATCCTCATCGCCTCGGCATGGTGGCGTGATATCGGTGCGAACCTCGCAAGTGACGGCGTGACCAGCGTGGCCGCAGCCAGCCCGGTTTTGTGGCACAAATATATCTATTCGGAAGCGGACATGACCCATGCCAAGGGGAAGCTGGACGCAGTGGAAGCAATGCTCGCCACTGATGAGGACAAAAATATCTACCGGTTCATGGTTCAGGCACGGGCCGAGAATTCCCCGCTGGTCAATACCGATGGCATCACGCCGGGAATAGTGGATTTTGTTCAAATCAAGGAAACTCTGCTGGGCCATCTGACGACTCAGTATCTGGATTTTGTTGTCCGGGAGCCGGTCAAAACCATGCTGCATGCCGGAGTCTTTGACGGCACGGACTGCCTGCGCTTTCTTGACGCATTCCCGAACCTTGAGATGCTCCACGGCTTCGAGCCTCAGGGAACCGGTTGCATCAAGCCGGAAACCATGGACCGAATCACGAATTCCGGGCGGGTGCAGATCCATCCGCAGGGCTTGTGGAGTTCATCGCGCACCATCCCGCTCATGGGCAGCGGCCCGTTCACGACCCTTGACCCGACCCTGCCCATGGAACGCGCCACCGGCAGCATCGACACCGTTTCCATCGACGAATTCGTCGCCTCGCATGGTGTAAAATCCGTGGATTACATCTGTCTGGATGTGGAAGGAGCGGAGGAACACGCCCTAAACGGCGCACGCCAAACCATCAAGGCGCACCGTCCGCAACTGGCCGTGTGCATCTACCACAAGAAAAAAGACATCTACGCCCTGCCGCTTTTCCTTGATGCCATGCTGGAGGGATATATCTATCATATAGGTCACTATCACAATCAACTGAACGAAACCGTGCTCTACGCACTGCCTGAAGAACTGGTGAGCTAAAATGAAAAGCACACTTTATCCCGACAGGTTTTTCGTGGTCATCCCCTGCTACAATTGCGGGGAGTTCATCGACGAGTGCCTGGATTCGCTCAAGGGGCAGACTTTCACCGGCTGGACCGCATTGGTGACTGACGATTGTTCCACCGATGACACGCCGGACCGGATCAGGGAATATCTCGACGATAAGCGTATCCTCTATCGCAGGGGAGAAAAACGGGAATGGCTCATGGGCAACACCCTGGCCGGGCTATGGTCGCTCGACCTCAGGGCCGGTGATATGGTCGCCATTCTGGACGGAGATGATTCGATTTTTCCGACCTGTCTGGAAACGCTGTGGGAGGCTCATTGTCAGGGATACGACATCGTGCACACGGACGAGGAAATCGACGGGGTCGGGCACTCGCTCGGTGCGCCGCTCATTCCCGGCATCCCGGTACGCCAGCAGTCCTGGCGGTTTTCGCACATCCGCTCGTTCAAGGGGCATCTGTTCTCGCTCATGGACGACGACACTTTTCGTGACTCCGAGGGCAAATACTTTCGGGCCGCCGGGGATCTGGCCCTCTACCTGCCCATGGCCGAACTGGCCGGGCCGGAAAAGATCAGATACATCCCGGAACCACTCTACCGCTACCGGGTACACGACAACTGCAATTTCCTGATAATGCGCGATGAACAGGTCCGAAACAACTGGGACATCCGCTCACGCCCCGCCCTCAATCGGCAAACAAAATATTTCGATTACGTTGAAGTCATCACTGAGCTTGAAAAAACGGATATCGCCACCAGAGCACGGGAAATACGAGAGAAATATCCTCGCCCCGCCTCAATCAACATGCTCCATCGCATATCTTTGGACGAAGTTGATTCATGGCGGCCATATCACGGCCTCTGGCTGGAGGAAGGCGTATTTTTCAGCGGAGATGTAACCGACGATTAAATTTGCCGGTCGATCAGTTCGGCGCAGAGCCGTTCCTGTCGCTCAAGCTCTCCGAGAAACAGCGTTGCCATTTTGCGCAGGCTGGAGAAATACATTTGCAATCCCTTTTCCTGTGCTACCGGTCCGCTCTCGAAAATGCACTCGTGAAAGACTTCATTGTCAAATCCATCGCTGTGCTCAATGAGATAAGTGACATTTTCCTTGTCCAGCAATCCGAGCAGGGTCATTCCCTTGGAGATAAACGCTTCGCCTGACTCCAGCTCAAGCTCGTCCGTCCAGGCCAGAACTTTTTCCCAGCGCATTTTTTCACCCTGTATATAGGCTGATATTTTCGGGTAGTCGCCCCTGACGGGCTGCGGTGTGTGCAAAGATTTCACGAGACCGGAAATACCAGAGTCAGACAACTCCGGTTCCGCTTCAAAACGGATGCCCTTTCCATAAAGGATGCTGGCTTTCGAGGTGTTGATGCACTCGATGCCTGACACGCGGATGACCTCGGAAAGCCACAGAGCCGCATCACGGAAATTGAGGGTGGTGTAGAGTTGCTCGCCAAAGGGCGTGGTCACCGGGTAATGCTGAGGATGCTTATGGGTGAGCTTTGGCTGCGGCCTACCCTTGTACTCGTTCACCGTCCCCTTGGCATAGGAAAGAGTCCATGGATCACGGGATGCCAACTGTCCGCCAACAAAAACACACCGGACGCACCCCATAAGCTCTGCCAGGGAAAAGGCCGTGGTAATGACGGAACCGTGAAGCCTCAAGTCACCAAACTCACCAAAAACCTCGGACAAAAATTCCCGGAACAAATGTTTGTGGTGAAATTTGTCGCCGCCAAGATCGGCCAGACAATGCCCAACCAATATAGTGTCCGGTGCGGCCGGGATATGTTTGAACACTTTT
>JAFLJW010000382.1 GCA_022712815.1 Pseudodesulfovibrio sp.
ACCGCCAAGTTCAAATTTTCCAACCTTGAATTTACCGATCAGATACCCAAAAAAAAGTGCGAGAAACAGCGCCATAAATGGATTGGCCTGTAATAATTCCATTACTCCTCCCAGATTACATGTAAGAATTTTTTAGATGGAGACAATACTTCTATTGTAAGAAATTGTCGATATTACTCTTTTTGAAGTGCTCCTTTGATACAAAAGATTTTGATGATACCATTGCCAGCAAAAGATCATAGCTGATAAAAAATGTCAACGCATTAATATTTTGCATTATGCCCCAGCGCCGCAGCACTTTTTAAATTTTTTATTACTGCCACAGGGGCATGGATCATTGCGCCCCACCTTGCCCTCTGACTTGGCAGTCTGGGGCTGTGTGGGGCTGATTTGTTGCGCTGCTGCCTGCTTTTTTGCCCAGGTATCCGCCAAGCCGCGATATACAGGATCGGCGTGGGACAAAAAAATGTTAACGGCCGAACAAAAATGGTTCACCCCCTGATCCTGCTTGTCCCGGATCCGGTCCTTGGGGCATCCGCCATAGCATTGGGCCAGCCATGCACAGTCCAGGCATTTTTCAGGCAGTTCAGCTTTCATCTTGCCGAACCGGCGCTGTTGCTGTGAATTGAGCATTCGTGATATATCATTGTTCAAGACATTCCCCAGCCTGAATTCCGGCTCCACAAAAAAATCGCAGGAAAAGACATCACCATTGTGTTCCACCACCACGTAATTTCCGCAGTTTTTTTTCAGACCGCAGTCCGGCGCGGCCAGTCCGACATAGGAGTAAAACATTGAATCAAACATTCGGATAAAGGTGGTGGGCTCACCATTTTTAAAGTCCTTGATCCACAAATCAAATAGTGTACACAAGAATGTCCCATAGGCTTGAGATGATACGGAAAAAGGCGCTGCTTTTTCAGGATCATTGGGGTCGGTTTCCACACAGGGAATAAATTGCATATGGGAAAAGCCGCCAGACTTGTGAAACTTATAAATCTCTTCCGGAAACTGAACAGAATAGTCATTGACCACGGTCAATGCATTGACGGCAACCCCTTTGTCCTGCAGTAACTTTCCCGAATGAATCACCTTGTCCCAGGTAGGTTTGCCCCTGGCATTCAATCGATAGCGATCATGGATATGCTTTGGTCCGTCCAGGGAAAGTCCCACCAGGAAGCGGTATTTTTCTAAAAAACCGGCCCAGTTTTGGTCGATAAGCATGCCATTGGTCTGGAGGCCGTTGCCCACGGACTGGCCCCGGCCATACTTCATCTGAAGGTCAATGGCTTTTTGAAAAAAAGGCACCCCCATCAACGTAGGTTCACCCCCTTGCCAGCCAAAGTAGACCTGGTCGCCGGCATTGTGCATTACCCCTCTGATCAAGGTTTCAAGCACATCATCTTGCATGCGGTGCCGGTTGGATTCAGGGAACAGATCTCCCTTCTTCAGGTAAAAACAATAGGTGCAGGCCAGGTTGCAATCCGGGCCGGCCGGTTTGATTAGTACGTCCCGCACCATTCGCCCTTTTGTATTATCAGTCCCATTATCAGGTTGACTCATTGATCATCCTTGAGATATTCCGGTTCTTTTTAAACTGAAAGGCGCCCTCTTGCGCCTGCTTCCCCCGATCATAGAAACAGCGCCCTGTACACCATCTTCACCTTCAGGTGAAAGGCATATCCGCCATCATATATCAGGATAAAATAAAGCGCTGTCAGGGCCATGGGAAACAAAAGGGTGGGCACAGGCGTCAACACTTTATTCACCCCTTTTTTTGATGTTGCTGTTTTGCGGCATATGAGTTCCATCAGACTGAGAAGACCCACCTGTCCCACCAGCAACAGCAGTTGCACAGAAGTAAAAAATGCATAAAAAAAGGCTTCGGGAATGGATACTGCAACGGTGGCCCGGAACATTTCTTTGAGGCAGAATGCCAGGGGAAGGGCCATGGCGCCGATCAAACGTTCGGGCAGTGACGCGCCCCTGAAATACATAATGGGATAGGTGATCACGGCACTGAATCCCACGACCGCCACCAATAATATCCAGTTAATATCCGTTAAAGTAGCATAAAAGCCGGGGTCTTGAATGGTTGTAAAAATATTATACGAGGTATTCAATACCATCCAGACCATCACGGCGGCCAAAGAGGGTATCGCCATTCGCCTGCAAAGTGATTGTTTTTTAATGACACTAGTTTGCTGCATGGCGTTTCTCCTTTACATAGGCGTCCAGGCGCGTTTTTAATCCGGCCAAAACCTGGTTTGCCCCAGGCGTGCCCATGAGGTTATTTCGGCTGTAAGGATCCTTCACCACATCATACAATTCCGGTTTCATCCGGGAGTTGTTGTAGGTGACGTAAAGATAATTTCTTGTCCGCACCGCATCAATATCCGGCACCAGGTAAGGGGGGAAATCCACAAAAAATTCATAGTGAAAAGATTCCCGGAGGGGCTCGTTACGATTTTCAAGCATGGGTAAAAAACTTTTTCCGTCCATAAAGCCGGGAGTCTTTTGCCCGGCTATATTCAGCAAAGTCGGTGCAAGATCGATATTCAGCACCATCTCATGGGAGACGCGACCGGGTGTTTTGATCCCGGCGGGATACCGGACGATAAAGGGGATGCGAAGGGAGGGATCATATGCCCAGCGCTTATCAAAATGACCGTTATCGCCCATGAGGTATCCGTTGTCCGTGGAGTAGATCACGATGGTGTCCTCGGCAAGCCCCAGGCTGTCCAGTTCATCCAACACCCGCCCGATCTGCTCATCCAGGGAGGTGACCAGCCTGCAGTACTTTTTATACTTTTTCTCCACGTTCCACAGCATGCCGCCGTAAATTTCACCATTGACCATGCCTGAGTATTTGGCCTGGGCAGCCTTGGGCAGATTATCAATGGGTTCATCCTTGTATAGGTCTGCCAGTTTTTTAGGCGGCTTAAAAGGACCGTGGGGTGCCTTGTGGGCAAGGTAAAGGCAGAATGGTTCCTCTTTTTCCTTGCGGATGAAATCCAGGGCAAAATCGGTCAGATCCTCGGCCAGGTACTTTCCCTTCCGTTGTGTTTCCTTACCGTCAATCACCAGGGGGCAGTCAAAATGCGCCCCTTGTCCTGTTTTATGGGTAAAGGAAATAAAACGGTCCACACCCCTGAGTTTTGGCAAGGACCCGGGCATGTGCCACTTACCGATAAATCCGGTCTTGTATCCTGTTTTTTTCAATTCCTCCAGCACGGTCACATTCTGGTTGTTCCATTGTTCCAGGTTATTGATCACCCCATGTTTGTGGGCATACTGTCCGGTCAGGAAGCTGGCCCGGGACGGACTGCAAAGGGAGGTGGTACAAAATGCATTGTCAAACCTTACCCCTTCTTTGGCCAGGCGGTCCAGATTCGGTGTTTTAATCCACGGGTGCCCGGTAACACCAAGATGGTCAAACCTGTGGTCATCCGAAAGAATAAAGACGATGTTCGGCTTTTTTTTTCCGGCCAGGGATAAGCCGGGCAGAAAAGAGCCGATCATACCGGCTGCGGTTGCGTAGCCAGCCGCCTTTAGTATATCCCGCCGGGAAACATGTGTGGGTAATAATTTTTTGCCTTTTGATCCCATAACCAGACCTCACTGTTTATTTAAGGTGTTATTTAAATTTTGCATTGTTTTTATTTAACCGCGCAAGGTGAGCAAGCATTTGAGGCAATACTCCCTGGCCCTCGGCCATACCATAGATGTTGTTCATCTCTTTGGGGTCGTTCATCAGATCAAAGAGCCAGGGATCGCGCCCCCGTTCAAATTCAATATACTTGTATCTATCGGTCCGAACGCCAACGTAGGAGGGGGTGTTTTCCGGGAAATAACGCCAGAATTCCATTAAAAATGCATCCCGTCCCCTTACAGCTTTATTCTGCAGTATCGGCACAAAACTTTCCCCGTCCATATTTGCGGGTTTTGAAATTCCTGCCATCTCAAGGAGGGTCGGTGCAATATCAATATTCAACGCCATTTGCCCACGCCGGGTTCCGGGTTCGTCAATATATCCGGGAGCCCTTACTATCAGTGGTAATTTGGCCGATTCCTCGTAGGGCTCCTTGATGGACTGGCAGTTATGCTGCCCCCACATCTGCCCGTTGTCCCCCATGTATACCACAATGGTATTATCCCTGAGCCCCAAATTATCAAGTTCGTCCAGAAGCCTGTCAATATCGCGGTCCATGGCGGTGAGGGTTTCAAGATATCCACGGTACTGGTTGTAATAAGACCCCATCATATACCCCTGGTAGGCATTCTGGCGGGAACGTCCGAACCAGAAATCGACGTTTTTCGGTAAATAGCTTTTCGCATCCGCGTCATCATACATGCCATCGATGTCTTTTGGCGCCTGGTAGGGCGGATGGCCCGGTCGATGGGACAAATATAGGCAGAACGGTTTCGGTTTGGACTGGCTCAACGTGTCCTTCATAAAATCAATGGCGTAATCTATCACTTCCTCTGTGATATAAGGCTTGCGGGAGGCTACTTCCTTACCGTTGACAACCATGGGACAGTTAAAATAGGCCCCTTGTCCTTCCCTGTAGGTATAGGATACAAAAAGATCCAGGTAATCAAATTTTGGCAGCCCGTCCCCGGGCATATGCCATTTCCCGATAAAGGCTGTGGCATATCCGCTGTCGCTCATGTGTTCCAGAAAGGTAGGCATGTTGCCTGTCCAAGGCATGTGATTGTTCTTTACGCCGTGGGTATGGCAATAGGCGCCTGTCAGGATACTGGCACGGGAAGGTGTGCAAAGGGAGGTGGTATTAAAGGTGTTCACCATGTGGACCCCTTCTTTTGCAAGACGGTTCAATCCCGGTGTTTTAATAAAGGGGTGGCCGCAAAACTCCATGGTATCCGCATTGTGGTTGTCACCTAAAATATAAATAATGTTGGGGCGATCGTCTGAATTGCTTAGGGCAGCTTCTCCCATACCCGGAACAGTGGACAGCATTGCACCGGCCATTGCCGCTTTTCCCATCGTCTTAAGGGCATCTCTGCGGTTCATTGATGTGTCGAATAAATTGTTTTGATTCATTTTTCCCTCCATATTACACAGTGCCATAGCCTAAATGCCGCTGCCGAACAGCACTCGGTAGAATGCCAGGTAAATAACATAAATATTCTCGCCTTTGCCCCATGCGTATAAACTGATCACAGACGCCAGGCTTCCTGCGATAACAAAAAGCGGAGGCCGTGTAATGATACGAAGATCATCCCCCTTCATCTTCAGTATCAGCCGGGCGATCAGGGTGGCAATTCCCATTTGGAAAACGGCAAATAAAATCAACCAGAAATGAATTGGGCTAAAATAAAAATACAAGGCCTGGGAAATTGGAAAGGATTGGGTTAAAAGCAGCACCTCTTTTGTCATCCAGACAAAGGGCACAAAAAGTGACCCAGCGAGTCTCTGGGCCAGGTTTTCGCCATTCAGACTCATGCGGGTGAACACATAACCCGGTCCCAGGGCAACCGCCACAAAGTAAAGGGGGCCAAACAAAATCGCTGCCAGGTGGTGTAAAGAGTCGTTTTCCAGTCGGCTTCCTCCGTAGTAGCCTATATGGGATACGATTGCCAGAATCAGGACTGGCAGAACAGGGTAAAAACGCCTTGGCTTGAATGATCTCAAACTCATTGCTCACTCCTTTAATTTGTCTTGCCGCCATCCATTGGGCAGCCTCAAGGTTGTATGAATTTACATAACACCTTATTTTTTTAACCCCTTTCTGGCAATGCTCTGAGACCTCAAAAAAGTGAAGATATGCACCATAAAATTGGGGATACCGGAACACAGGACGATCAATTTCGTGGGATTTGTCAAAGAAAATGAAAACTTCCAGAAAGCCTTTATCCTTAACGGCGGCGCGTCAGAGTGGCTTGGTGCCAGCCATTTAGGATATCAGCTATTTTCGCATTTCCCCCGGGCTTGCGCCGAACCAGCGTTTGAAGGAATGCTGAAAAGCACTGGGCGCTGAAAAACCGAGCAGATAAGCGATTTCGGCCGCTGAAAAGGCTTGTTTCAAGTAGGAAACCGCCAGTTCCTTGCGGGTGTAATCCCGAATTTCCATAAATGAAGTGCCTTCCTGCCTTAGTTTTCGCTGGAGGGTACTGCGGGAGACATAAAGCGCCTGGGCCGTATTGACGATATCCACTTCCCCCTTTGGAAAATTTGACACCATGTGTTCTATCACACGGTCACGCATGGTTTCATTACGATCCAGTCGAGCCTTGTGGGTATCTGCAAACTGCTTTAACACGGACAGCATATACGAATCAGGGGTCTTTAAGGCTAACTTGAGCATCTTTTTAGAAAAAAACAATGCGTTTTCAGATTGACTGAACAGCACTTTTGATTGAAAGATTTTTTTATACTCTTTTGAATAGACTGGTTCCGGGTGCATGAAACAGACTTTCTTGGGCCGTAAATCCAAACCAGAGAGAGAGCGGGAATACACCATAGCTGATGCAAATGAGTACTCTACCATATGAATGGACTGATGGGACGGGGACGGCTGGCTGAATGTAATGACACACTGACTCTCTTCCTCCTTCCATCGAATGGTCTTGGCTGGGCAGGACATCCAAGAATACTGCTGCCAGTGTTTTAGGGCTTCTTTCAGGGTGGCGCTATGGAGCACCATCCGCTTGGCAAATCCAATCCCCATCCGGTCCAAATTTTCAGCAAGGTGCAATGCAAGGGCAGGATCATCCATTACTTTTGCAGCGTATTGCCACAAGGAAATGTGATTGTCAATAGGCACTGTCAGGTCAGGATCTTCTACATCATTTGCATTGATATGGGTTGCCGCTTTTAAGTCCTGAGCACTAATCCCGGAATCCGTTAGCAGTTTAACAAGAAGTCGCGTTTCACCGGATGTAAACATCAGCCTTTCTTTCATGCACTCACCTTATTAGGTTAACAATCGAAAAACAATAAATAAGAACTTATTTAATTTAAAATAATCCGATCACTTATAGTATTACATTTCTCTAAGAAAAGTAGACCTTTTATTTATTTAAGGAGAATATGCAATACCAGGAAAATTTGTTGGAAATGCTGGTCAGAAAGGGACACCATGCCATGATAGAATTTGGTGACATAATGGTTAAATTTGTTACCAACCGAGGGGTTACCCATGAGCTGGTGCGACACCGCCATTGCAGTTTTGCCCAGGAATCCACCCGGTATGTTAAATATGACGGCCAAATGGAATTTATCAAACCCGTCTGGTGCGAGGAGCATCTGTTAGGTACCTGGTCGGAACAATCCCCTGTTCCCCCTGTTCCCCCGGGCAGATCGTTGGCGGAACAATTGTGGTTAAGTGCCATGGAATGGGCAGAGACAGACTATAAAACCCTGTTGCAAAATGGATGGAAAGCCCAGCAGG
>JAFLJW010000255.1 GCA_022712815.1 Pseudodesulfovibrio sp.
TGCCAGGACAAAAAGACCGATGGAAAATAGAAAAAGGCTTTTCGTGGCATAGAGATCAGATAGTTTTCCAAACACGGGCAGGGAAACTGCCCGGGCAAGAAAATAAGCCGAATACACCCAGGCATAGAGGTGAAGACCGCCAAATTCGGTGATGATGGTGGGCATGGCAGCAGACATGACCAGGGCATCCAGGGCTCCCAGAAACAAGGCCAACAAGGCCGCCCCAATGATCCAGGCTCTGCCTTGAATCTTCTTGTCGGTTAAATCCATTCTGATCCAATCTCCTTGATACCGGTATAACAAACACCTATAATGAGAGTAAATCAGTCATTGTCAATAGCACGGCGGATGACCACGGCCATCTCCCGCTGGATCACGGGTTTCATAATATAGCCCCGAATTCCTATTTCCCGGCTTTTTTCTTCATCAATTTGATCACTGAATCCAGAGCAAATCACCACAGGAATATCGGTTCTAATTTTTTTTATCTTCCCGATCAGCTGGATACCACTCAAACCCGGCATGGTCATATCGCTGATCACAAGGTCAAATCTCTGGGGAGATCTCCTGAACAATTCAAGGGCATCAACGCTGTTTGTCCGGGCGGTGACTTCATAGCCCAACCGTTCAAGCGCCTTTTTTTCCATCCGGACAATGGCCGCTTCGTCATCCACCAGCAGGATGTGCTCATTTCCCCCGGGGATGGGCAACATTTCTGAGATGTTTTTCGTCAAGAGTTGATGTTCAAAAAGGGGGATATAAACATGGATATCAGTCCCCTGCCCCGGCTCACTATAAACCCGGATGGCCCCCTTATTGGTTTTCACGATGCCCTGAACCACGGATAACCCGAGTCCGGTACCTTTACCCCTGGGCTTTGTGGTAAAATAAGGATCAAATATCTTATCCAGATTTTTTTTAGGAATACCGGTTCCGGTATCCGAAACAATCAGTCGGGCATATTCACCGGGTTGCAATTCCTGGGAAACGATAAGATCAGACCCCAGGTTTACCGTGTCAAGCACAAGCTTCAGCTGACCACCCGACTCTTCCATGGCATGGAAGGCGTTGGTGACAAGATTCATGATAATCTGGTGAATTTGAATGGGGTCCGCAAAAACCGTGATTTCCTCCGAAGGAATCTCCTGCTGGATTTCAATAGTGGTGGGAATGGTTGCCCGGAGCAATCTCACCGCATCTTCCAGGACAGATTGAAGCACGATGTACTTTTTATGATGATCGTCCTGGCGACTGAAAATCAGGATTTGCTTGACCAACTCCTTTGCCCGCATGGCGGCCCCAAGGATCTCATCAACATTTTCCATCAGGGGGCTGTCTCCGGGCAAATCCTCTTTCATCAATTCTGCAAATCCCAGCAAGGGAGATAAAATATTATTAAAGTCATGGGCAATCCCGCCGGAAAGCGTCCCAATGGCTTCTATTTTCTGGGCATGCTGCAACCGCTCTTCAATCAATTTGCGCTGGGTGATATCTTCCAGTGTGGCAATCACTTCTGTGGGTGATTGTCCCGGATTGACCGGGTTAAAAACAACACGGAGATACAATTGCTTTTCTCCCGTCACAGACACATATTTATCTTCGAACACTGCGACGTTTCCGGCCAGGGCCTGTTTAATGGTGGCCTGCATTTTCGGGGGGCTGTGCAGGGCTGTATTAAAGCCCAATAATTTTTCCCTGGTGGATCCCATCAAGGTGACGAATTGATCGTTAAAACTAACCATGGCACCCTGGGCATCAAAAAGAATCATCCCCAAAGGAGAGTTTTCGAAAATAATCTTGTGGCGGCTTTCGCTTTTTTCCAATTCTGCTTCCGAAAGGTTTTTATCCTGTATCTTCTTTTGAAGCATTTCATTGTGTAGCTTCACATCACGGGTATGTTGATGGATCAATTTTGCCAGATACTCTTTTTCCGCAACTTCCCTGGGCAGCCACCGGAACAGCAGGATCATAATCACCAAAATGGCGGCAACCACATTTAAAATTTTTGGGATAAACACCATTTCCGGACGAACCAGAAACGCATGAACCCCTTTTGGCAAAAAACCGGCCAGTGCGGTATACCAGGCCCCGAAATAAATACTTTCAAACAGGGTCCGGAATGCATCAATGGCCAGAATAATCAACAGGAGAAACAGCAGCCGATTCTTCACCAGCGGCGAGGTCAATTTTTTCAGATAGAAAACCAGGATAAAGGACCACATAGCGATCAAAACCCAATAGGTTAACGGCGTAAACAGGGTAAAAATATTCATCTGTAATCCCTCATAGTCGGTTTTTTTATCCTGATTCACAGCGAAATCGTGAATCCAACTGACTGATCCCCAATCCGCTCTTTTTTTCCACGGTGATTTGGGTGGCGATCCTCTCTTTCATGGCCTCCACATGGGAGATCACCCCGATCATTTTTCCGGCTGAGTTCAGGCTATCCAGGGCGTCCAGGGCGGTCTCAAGGGTCTCGGTATCCAGGGTACCAAATCCTTCGTCCAGAAACAGGGAATCGATACTGGTCTGGCTGGAGACCAGATCTGACAAGGCCAGGGCCAGGGCCAGACTCACCAGAAAACTTTCACCGCCGGACAGGGTCTTGGTGTCCCGGACAATATCGGCCTGCCACCTGTCCACCACCTCAAGGCTCAGGACTTCATTCTTTTTACGCTGGAGCTGATACCGGCCATGGAGATGGGTTAACCGTTGGTTGGCAAGAAAGAGTAAATGATCCAGGGTCAACCCCTGGGCAAACTTGCGAAACTTGTCCCCATCCCTGGAACCGATCAGGCTGGACAAACGAACCCATCGGTCAAAAATCGTCTGTTGTTGATCAATGGCATCACACAGGGTGGCATGGCTCGCCCGTTTTTCCCGGTCATCCTGGATACGCTGGGAGATCTCTCCCTGGCGTTTGCCAATGGTCTGAAGTTCTTCCTGGTTTTTCTCCAGGGCCAGGACTATTCTTTCCATGGGATCCCGGGTCAAAGGGGAGGCAAGAAGAAGTTCCAGCTCTTTTTTGGTTTTATCCTTCAGGGCACAGGCAGCCGTTTCTCCCCGGAAAAGACTCTCTTTCAAAGCGTCTAAGTTTTTTCGCTCTAATGGGGTAATCAAGGCGTTTTCAAATGCCGCAAGATCCTCAAAAACACTTTCTCCAAGGGTAATCCCCCACCTGACCTTTGTCTCTTCGGAAAGCAAGACAAGTTCTTGAATCGATTTTTCCAGCTCGTCAATGCCGCCTTTGGCCTGGTTCAACCGTTCCTGAACCGTCATTTTCTCTTTTTGGGCAGCGCCAAAGGCTGTTTCCG
>JAFLJW010000118.1 GCA_022712815.1 Pseudodesulfovibrio sp.
AAAGGCTACCCCAATCATTCAATTTTCCCGACAGCCACAAATGCATTATGCCCTCTTGGGCACAATCATGCACTCGCAATTTCGCTGAGTCAACAACCATAGCATTTTTTACCAAACACGCAGGCAGATTCTTTCGATTAAAAGGACATTTGGAAATGGGGGGGGAAGTGGGTGCGCTTGTCCGGCCTACTAAGCAGCGAATTTAAAGAGGACTGTTTTCTATGGATATGATGAATGAACAATCGCTGACCACAATCGAATTGCTTCAGAGTTATTTGGCATGCAACTGGAACCTATGGTCGTACAAGATGAAATTATTGGTATACTTGAGTTTTGGCGAGACGCTCCGCTCGAATAATATTCTGATCAGACAGCGTTACCTCCCACATTCAGTTTTTCAAAATCATGATACACTTTCTCATTCTCCCCCAAAAACAAAAAAAAAAGGGGTCACGGTTTTACCCGTAACCCCTTGAAATCTGGCGGAGAAGGAGAGATATCCGTTGACCAAACGTCAAACCCTGTTATCTCAACATGTTACCCTTATTTCTTGGTGTGGTTCATGGACCACCATTCTGTACCAGTTTCAAGGTCCGCGTATCCGATACTCAACTTTTGATATCCCAACCAGTTTATGCTAAGTCCCACCAATCATTTTAAGTCCTACTAAGCTGGAGAATAACAGTGTTGAACAGGTCCATACTCCATTTCTCGTGTTGCCTTCTGTTGTTGGCCTTCCCCATCATATCACAAGCAAGCCCAGCATCTGAGGCCGTAGTAGCTGAGGGAGTAGCTGCCTATGAACAAGAAAATTACTCTAAGGCTTTACAGTGCTTCAGAGAAGGGGCTGCAGATGGACATCCAGTTGCTCAAAACAGTCTAGGTTCAATGTACTTTGCTGGCGAAGGAGTCCCTAAAAACTACAAACTAGCCGTCAAATGGTCTAAAAAAGCAGCAGATCAGGGATTTGCACCCGCTCAATGTAACCTTGGACGTATGTATAAAGTTGGTGAAGGTGCTAAATCAGACTATAATAAGGCCCTTGAACTCTATCGCAAGGCAGCAGATCAAGACTATCCTCCTGCAGAGTATTGGATTGGCACAATGTATATTTATGGAATTGGTGTGCCAAAGGACATTGAAAAAGGTACACAGTATATTCGTAAATCATCTGATCTTGGTTTCTCCCATGCGTTGTTCCATTTGGGAATCATGTTCTTAAGAGGGAAAATGGTAGAAAAAGATGCAAGTAAAGGATTTAACTACTTACTCAAGGCCGCAGAGAAAGGGCACCCTTATTCACAACATATGGTTGGCTTATTGTATGCGCAAGCCGGGACTGATTTTGATAATATACAGTCCTACAAATGGCTTACGTATGCGATTAAGTCCGGTACCCCAGAGACTAAAGAACTTCGCAAACAGCTTGTAGCAAAAATGACTCCTGAGCAAATACAAGAAGCGAAACAGCTGGTGAAGGACTGGCAACCTATCAAAAGGGACTTTTTCTACTGATAAAAATATGGGGAGAATTGACCTTCAAAGAATATAGCTTTCTCCGTAGGAGCCTCTGCGAAATTCTGACATAGATTTCTGAGAGGTCATGTACGTATTACGCGTGTGTGCAACCCGGTACAGAGAGTAACACTTTTAGTTCTCCGCTTCCGGCTCCAGGGGCCTGATCAGGCCCCTGGAGCCGGACTTCGTCAACACTCCCAACAATACTGATCCAGCATAAACATTCATATCGCCATGTTTGTTTTCAAGTAGCCCAACAGAGCTGCCATGCAAGCCCTGATTTATATATCTCCGTTTCCCCAACCATTTAATTTCTCCGTTCGCTTTTACCTTTCTGGAGCTATAGCTTGGAGGGTAAGAGAAGTCTGGAATCATAGAGGGATACTGTCTGCAAGAGGTCTCATAGATCGAAGCAGGAACAGCCATATTCAAAGCTTCGTGCACACGCTTATGATTGTAGGTTCGCCGCCAGGATCGGCAACGGCGCTGCTGACCACGCATGTCATCAGCTTTCCTGATTTCACGCTTAAAAGACCGATGCATACGCTCATGAGCACCATTTTGTTGGGGCTTGCCCGGTTCTGTAAACTCCACATCAATCCCCAAACGAAGCCACAATGTACTGAGTTTCGATAGCCCTCCAGCACCACAGCCTGCGAACGGAGTTCCGTTGTCTACACGTATAATTTGAGGCAAGCCAAAATGTAAAAAAAGTCGGTCAAACGATACCCAAACAGGCGTAAACGCTGGCTGGGCCAAGGCATCACACCCAACTCTGAACCGACTATAAAGATCCATGACAGTTAAAGGATAGCATTTTGGGCCCAGAAGAAGGCGGAACCAACCTTTGAAGTCCACTGTCCAAACTTGATTGGGAGATGTTGGAATAGTTAGTTTGTCCGGCCAGTTGAGGAGATACGAATTTCGCCGCTTCTTTGGTTTGGTTAACCTTTCAGCCTTGAAAATAGCAGCGCTGGTACTCCCCAGGGGAATAAGAGGAGTCACCACCACCGGCTGGAGTGCAACCACCGCCACCAACAGAACAACCATTTCCGTGTTGGTCACCGGCATTTCCACTTTGCTGGTTGTCGCCTATTCCATAACTCATCTAGACATCCTCCCAGCCGAGTTCTGGAATCGACTGAATGACTCCATTTACGACAACAACGTTACTCTTGTTTTGTCGCATAGTACCACCGCCAACCTCACCACCATTGCAACCCGCTTCATGAGTGATACCGCCTCCAGTTGTCCCGCCACCACCCCCATTCATTCCGTGTCCAAAACTCATATCAATCTCTCACTTAAATACATTAATTCATTCCATCATTAATCTATTGAATAGATTCAAGTCTTTTTTTTGCAGTTTTGCCACCCAATAAGATTGCTTTTTCATAATGCTCTCTTGCTTTTGCATGGTCCCTCTCAAGCATTTCACCAACTTCGTATAAATAGCCTATAAAAGTTAAAGCTTTTGCATCGTATTTTTCCGCTGCTTTCATCACCCAATAAAATGCTTTGTCTTTATCAGCACTGACTCCTTTCCCATTGAACAAAAAGACCCCAACATTATATTGTGATGCAGTATTACCTGCAATCGCTGATGATAAAAAATACCGGTATGCCTTTTCATAATCTTTCGAAACTCCATAACCATTTGAATATGCGACACCTAAAACATATCCGCCAGATAAGATATTCCCTTTATAATCTGACTCCATTAGCCTAACACCTTTCGCACGATTCCTATCTACACCCTGACCCCAAAAAAGCATTTCACCTAATTTATAATCACTTATGCCATCTGCATTAAGATAAAGTGTATAGTACTTCTTCTCCAACAACAGGTCTTTATCTACACATAAACCTTTTGCATACCAATCCCCAAACATTATCATTGCGTCTTTATCGTCAAGCTCCAATGCTTTTCTAATCCACTTTAGGCTCTTGTCGCAATTAACATGCCCTAATGTTCCATTGGCATAGGAATAAGCAAGAACTGACATAGCAAGAGAATGGCCTGATTCGGCTGATTTCCTATACCATAACAATGCAGTTTGCACATTTTGCTTAACCCCATTCCCGTTATGATACATCCAACCTACATGATATTGTGCTCTTGCATGACCATTATTGGCAAGAACGAGCATTTTTTCATACGCTTCATCAAACTTGTACTCTTCAATGCAAGAAATGGCCTCCTCAAATGCAGCATCATGACCTACAGCTGTTTGTTTACATCCTGCAATTGCAAGTAAGACTAAGCAGATTAATAATATTCTTTTTATCATCTAAGTATTTCCATAACTATTTCAGCACAACACAATGCCACCATGCATATCGAATGATGCCCCTTACCACTCAACTACAGCCATCCCGCTACCATCCGGCGCAGGCTGGAGCATCTTGACCTTCTGTTCTTTGAATACGTTTTCGCGGAGTTCCTTGAGAATGAACTCACCGCCGCCGAACGGCACGCACAGATCGATGAGCCACAGGTTCTCGCCCGAACGCCAGTCCTCCGGCTTCAGGCGGGGCGCGCCACTTTTCAGCCGCTCCTCGACTTCGTCCGAGACATGCGCCCAGCTCACATAAGCGATGGGGGCCTTGTCCTTATGAAAAACGCGGAATTGCCGCAAACGAAACGGC
>JAFLJW010000447.1 GCA_022712815.1 Pseudodesulfovibrio sp.
TCACGGTAAATGTCTCTTTGAGGATATCCTCGAATATCTCGCGGCTGCCTCCGAACAGGCCGATGTGCGTTACGTTGTCTTTGACCACACGGGCGAATCCTTCCACGTCTCCGCCCTTCCAGACACCGCCCATGAGCAGACGCACCGGGCGATCAAAGGATTTCACCGCTGCAATGACCGCGTCCAGAGTGGTGGCTTTGTAATCATCGACAAAAAGCACGCCGTCTCTCTCGGCCACTGGTTCGATCCGGTGGGAGAGCGGCCTGAATTCACGGATGGCCTCGGCTGCCTGGGCCTCGGTTACGCCAAAGCGTTTCACGGCCTGCCATGCGGCTTCGATGTTGGAACGATTGTGTTCGCCGGGCAGGTGCGGGGCCTCGAAACGGTCAGTGGGGCCGAACCATTCCACCTGGGCGTTGGTGAATGGTTTGTCACCTATGGTGTCGCGCAGGGACTCGTGCAGGAGCGCGGTGTCCTCTCCGGTCATACGATTGAACATGAGCAACTTGGCACCGAGATATTCGTCCATGTCGTCATGGTAGTCGAGATGATTGGCCGCGAAATTGAGGAACACGCCCACATGCGGCTTGAACAACCGGCAGTTCTGGAGCTGGAAGCTGGAAACTTCGAGGACGATGATTTCAGCTGCTTCCATATCCAGCAGGTACTCGCACAGCGGAATGCCGATATTACCGCCGGTGAATGCCTTTTTACCAGCTTTCTCAAGAATTTCACTGATAAGAGTCGTGGTCGTGGTCTTGCCGTTGGTGCCGGTGATGGCAAGGACCGGGGCCTCAATGAACCAGGAGGCGAATTCCAGTTCGGACACGATCTTCCGGGGCTGGACAGACTCAAGGACATCCGCCATTTTCTTTACCGGAACGCCGGGAGACATGACGATGATCTCCGCGTCCGCAAAATGTTCCTTTTTGTGCGGCCCGGTGATGAGTTTCGCCTTGCCTTTGAGATCGCCCAGAACTTCTTCGGTCACGTCTTCACTTCGGTCCACCACGCAGACGTCGGCACCCAGCACATCGAGCAGTCTGGCTGCCGCGATGCCGGAACGCCCAACGCCGACCACCACTCCGTTTTTACCGGAGAGGATCCGTTGATCCATGAAGTTTTTGACGATACGATTCACTCTGTTTCCTCAGTTCCTATCTCAGTTTCAAGGTCGAAAGCGCCATGAGCGCCATGAGTATGGACAAAATCCAGAACCTGACGATGATCTTTGATTCCGGGATGCCCTTTAGCTCGAAATGGTGATGGAGCGGAGCCATCTTGAAAATCCGTTTGCCGCCGGTCAGTTTGAAATACCCCACCTGAAGGATGACCGAGAGAGTCTCGAAAACAAACACGCCGCCCACGATGGCCAGCAGCAATTCCTGTTTGGCGAGGACGGCTATGAAACCGAGTGCGCCACCAAGGCCAAGGGAGCCGACATCACCCATGAAGATCTGCGCGGGATGGGCGTTGAACCAGAGAAAACCAAGACCGGCACCGACCATGGCCCCACAGAAGACAGTCACTTCACCGATGCCCTGAATGTTTTGCACGGCCAGATACTCGGCCATTTTGGCGTTGCCCGTCACGTAGATGAAGATGGCGAAGCAGGCCATGGCAACGACCATGGGACCGATGGCGAGGCCGTCCAGTCCATCGGTAAGATTGACCGCGTTGGACGCTCCGACCATGACGACCATGGCGAACGGAAGATAGAACCATCCCAAATCAGGGTTGAAATTCTTGAAAAACGGCACCGAAAGCTGGGTGGAATAAGCCGGTTCCTGAATGAGCAGGGTGATGGCTGCCAGAGCCACGACGCACTGGAAGAAGAACTTGGCCTTGGCAGACAATCCCTTGTTCCGTTTCTTGACCACCTTGAGGTAATCATCCACAAATCCGATGGTCCCGAATCCGATGAACACGAGCATGGACAGCCAGAGATAGACGTTGGTCAGGTCGCCCCAGAGCACGGTGGAGACGCAGACGCTGAAAATTATCATGATGCCGCCCATGGTGGGCGTACCCTGCTTGGCCTGATGCTGCGGCCCGTCCTCACGGATGTACTGGCCGCACTTGACACGCTGCAACCAGCGGATCATGGCCGGGCCGAAAATAATCGAGATAATCAGTGCGGTCAGCAAGGCCCACACCGAACGGAAAGTGATGTAACGGAAGACGTTGAGAATACCCACGTCCGTGCTGAACGGTACAAGCAAATTATAAATCACTGGGTGTCTCCTTGCGCTCCGGTTGTGTCGTCGAGTTCCCTGCAAATGGTTCCCGCGAATTCTTCCATTTTGCAGGAACGCGAACCCTTGATAAGGACAACCGCCCCTTCAAGCTCCATTTCGCGCCATGCCTCAAGAAAATCAGTTGGGGTCTTGATCCCGATGATATTTTTATCTCCCAACCCGTGACGGACATCCATCAGGTGATCTCCTTTGAAAAAAACAGCCTTGGGCGCGACCTGTTTGATCAGCCGTCCAAGTTCCTCGTGGTGCGCCTTTGCTTCCGCGCCGAGTTCGCGCATGTCAGCGAGAACCAGCACGAGCGGTCTGTCCCCGGCCAGCTCGACAGCCGTCTTGATGGACCGGGCCATGGACAGCGGATTGGCATTGTACGTGTCGTTGATGACCAGCGTGTGGCCGATGGTTTTGCAGCAGAACCGCTGGCTGTCGGCCTCTATGGATTGCACCCCCCTGACTATATCGTCGCGGGTCAGGCCGAGCTGGTGAGCGATGGCTGCGACACAGGCCAGATTCTCGGCGTAATGATCACCGCAGAACGGGGCCGTAAATTGACCGTCACCATCCGGAGTCCGAAGCCGAAAGAGTCCGTTTCCTTCGGCTTCGGCCCCGAGAAATGAAGCAACGCAGGAGGTATTGTTGCCTTCTGTCGAAAATCCGATGGGTTCTCCCACTATCTCGCAAGCCGCGTCCCAGAGCAGGGGGTAGTCCTTGCAGACGATGGCCGTGCCGCTCGGACGCAGGTATTTGAGAAGAGAACTCTTGGCCCGAACCACACCAGCCTCGTCGCCAAGGCCTTCCAGATGGCCAGGGCCGACATTGGTGATCACGGCGATATCCGGACTGGCAACCGGTGCGAGTTCTTCCATGTCGCCTTTGACCGAGATGCCAAGCTCCATGATCCACAATTCCTGATCGGCAGTGGCCCTGAGCATGGACATGGGCAGGCCGATCTGATTGTTAAAATTACGATAATTCTTGGCGGTATTGAATTTTTGTGAAACCACGGCGTAGAGCATCTCCTTCACAGTGGTCTTGCCTGCCGTGCCGGTGATGGCCACCAGTTTTGCGCCGCACATGTCGCGCCAGCAAGCAGCCACCCGGCCCAGGGCAACAGTGGTGTC